>JAFZOG010000184.1 GCA_017550745.1 Clostridia bacterium
CAGCACCTGCCCCGCGCTGGAAAAACCCATGGCGATAAAGGTCATGCAGTTCATGATGTCCCCGCCGACAGAGATGGCGGACAGGCCCACCTTGCCCAGGGTCTGCCCCACGATGATCATGTCCGCCATGTTGTAGACGATCTGCAGCAGGTGGGACAGGAACATGGGCATGGCAAAGGCAATCAGCTGCCGGTTTACGTTTCCTGTTGTAAAATCCGCGATCAGCGTCTTTTGGTTATGATACATGTGAAAGCCTATTTATCCAGGTCTATGATTTCATACAGGTCGTTGCCCATGCCCAGTTCTTTCATGTAAGTAAGCTGGCGCAGGCCGTGACGGCTTTCCATGCGCTCGATCAGGTCGTGGCCCTTTCCGTCGTGCAGGGCGTAGATCATATCCACAGAAGCCTGGTCCACTGCCAGAATATCTTTGGAAGCCAGGATGCCGATGTCCGGGGTGGTCACCGGCGCAGCCGATGTTCCTTCACAGTCACAGGACACGCTCATGTTCCGCAGCACATTGATGAACGTGATGTGCTTGCCGAAATGATCCACTGTTGCCTTGGTAGATTCCACCATGCGTTCCATGAATTCATCTTTCGTAACGCCCCACTGGGAGCCGCTGTTCCCGGAATGGATCATCTTCTTGCCGATGCGGCCGTCCGCCATGCCGATGGCCAGGTTCTTGTTGGAACCGCCGAAACCTCCCATGGTGTGTCCCTTAAAGTGGGTCAGCGTTACCAAAGAATCGTACCGGGTGACGTGGCTGCCCATAGACATTTCCTTATAATACTTGCCGCCCTTCACCGGAAGCATGACCGTCCCTTCTTCGTCCAGAATATCCACAGGTGCGAAGGTCCAGCCGTTCACTTTCAGAGTTTCCCGGTGGCTTTCCGTAGTGTAGCGGTCACCGTGGTAAAGGGTATTAGTCTCCACAATCGTCGCGCCGGGGATATCCTTCTCGATCAGTTCCTTCACCCAGGGACGAGGGATGATGTTAGGCCCGTTCTTTTCGCCGGTATGAACTTTGATCGCCACTTTGCCTGTAATGTCCTGATTCACTTTTTCATAAATCTTTTGCAGGCCCTTTGCACTCAAATCACGAGTGAAATATACAACAGATTTTTTCCCGGTGCGTTGCGCCACGGGAATATAATGGGAACCGTCCACATTGTAAACTGCCGCGGTCTTTTGTGTTTCCGCTTTTTTCTCCGGAGCGGGCTGCTGCACTGGCTGCTGCTTGGCCGTAGCGCCGCCGCATGCCGTTACCAGCGTCGCCATCAGTACTACCGGCAACCATTTTTTAAGAGATACTTTCATGTTGCTCCTCCCCTGATTTAATTCAGTCCGTTTTCCTTCAGCCAGGAATCGATCCGCCCGGTCATATTCACCAGCAGGCCGTCTTTAACCTGGGCCTTTGGCAATGTTTTCCGCAAATCCTCCACGCTTCCTTCAATGCCGCTGCCGCCGCTGGTGGCAAAAGGAAGGATGATCTTCCCGCTTAAATCCTGGGCTTCCACAAAGGTCTTCACCGGCATAGGCTCGATGTACCACCAGATGGGATAGCCCACTAAAATCACATCGTACTGTTTCAGGTCGGGCAGCGGCCCCGTCAGTTTAGGACGCAGGTTCTGCTCCCGTTCTTTCTTGCCGATTTCCGTCGTGGGCTTGTACTCTCTGGGGTACGGTTCTTCCTTTTTAATTTCAAACAAATCGCCGCCGGTCTTTTCGTGGATCAGCTTCGCCACCTCGCGGGTATTGCCGCCCCAGGAAAAATACGCCACCAGCACCTTTTTGCCGTTCTTACCCATGGGCTGCCCCAAAACGTTGGGCAGTGTTTGGCCCTCCGGCGAAGCGGTCCGGGACATTTTCGCCAGGCCGATCAGCGAGTCCGGCCCTTTAAAAGCCACAACCGCCAGCAGAATCAGCACAATAATCAAAGC
>JAFZOG010000185.1 GCA_017550745.1 Clostridia bacterium
CCCGGTCTTGAGGAATTGGAATCCGAATTACAGCCCGAAGCGCTGCTCAGGCAGTCGAATGCGTTCCTGCAAAAGCACGTGATCCCTTACACAGACCATCATGTGGGAATCGAGGAAACCGAAACCCTGCGCACTTGCGCGGCGCGGTCTCTTCGAAATCATTCAAATACATGAAAACTCTAATTATATGGGGGAAATGTCGGAAATGCGAGAAAAGCATCCTTCAACAGATCAAGACTAATTCCAGTTTGCCGAGGTGATGGACTATGAAGCAGATAACGAACAAGGAATATGAGGAGTTCCAGCGGTATCAGAGCGACAAGACACAGGGCAAAATCCTGACGCCCGACGGCCTTCGGTTCATCATTGAGGCCAACGGATATGACGCGCAGAAGATTGGGCAGCACTTCCTGGACATGCTGCCGAAGATCCGGGAATGGACGAAGAAGGAGTATGAGTGATGGTCGCCACAGCAGCAAAACCCTTGCGCTACAACGGTTTCGGCTATGCACCGACAGCCGTTTGCCGGTATGCACCGAAGGTTGAAAAAATGCACCGGTCGGTGCATACTGGCAAATGGGCTTTATGTGACTGTATCCATTTACTCAAATTAGTGGAAAGTGTACCAACGGATTTAATACAAAATCATTATAAACCCCTCGGAGAAAAGCCCTTATATATAAAGGTAGGGCGGCTCCGAGGGGTTTTCTCTTTTGTATCAATTTCGGGGAAATGCTCCGATGTATCCGTTCGATTCGGATACAAAATCATACTCCCTTATTCATAGTTATGTGATCCGGGAATTCAGGATAAAACTCGCCTGTGGTTCTCCGGAAAGCCTTCCGCAGCCTGTGCCTTTGAAGCAATGCGCAGACGATAAAAAAGGGGCCGCGCGGAAAATGAACCCTTGAAAAGAAGCAGCGTTCCGTTTATAATCAGATGCGGCAAAAGCGAAAAGCGCCGACCCGGCAAAGCCCGCGCCGCGCGGGCTGCCACGGAAAGAGAGTGAAAACATGCGCTGTTGGAAACACATGGTCAGCCTGCTGCTGTGCATATGCCTGTTCTGCCCTGTTCCCATGGGAGGCGCGGAGGCGCCCTCCGGGGAGACCGCGGCGGAAATTCCCTACGAGGACGTCAGGGAAGCCTACTATCGATACATGGAGACTTATCCGGATACGGACGAAGAAGCAAATGCCGTGAAGGAAAAGATCGACGAGTACCTGGACAGCTTTTATGAATACGTGAAGACCTATCCGACTTCGAAGGAGGAGTGGGAGGCCTGGAGCGCACTTCTCGATGATTTCGACCTGGAGAAATGGATGTCCTATGAACAGCTCGAGACACCCACCGATGGGTTCTACTGCTTCAGGCTGCCCGGAAACGTATATGCCATCTGCGAAATGCTGCATGAGCAGCAGGTTTTTTCCTTCCTGATTCCCGGAGAGGAAAGGGCGCTTCTGCTGGACACGGGTCTGGGCATGCTGGATATCCGGGAGGTGGTGGATTCACTGACGGATCTGCCCGTGACCGTGCTGAATTCCCATGATCATTTCGACCATATCGGCGGAAACGCGCGCTTCGAAGAGGTCTGGTGCTACAACGATCCGGCCGCGATTGCCCATCTGACCGCGGGACCGTCGGAGACGGAGCTGCAGGAAGTGAAGAACCGCACAAAGTACATCCGGATTATCATGGATTATATGGATATCCGGGTTCGCGATATCATTCCCGGCAAAGCGCCCACGGGAACCGTGGAGGACGGGCAAATCATTGACCTGGGCGGCCGGAAGCTGGAGGTGATTCATACTCCGGGGCATCAGCCCTCCTGCATCATGCTGCTGGACAGGGAAAATCACCTGCTCTTTACGGGGGATATGTTCTATCCAGGAGCCATGTACTGCTTGTTTGTGGATTCCTCCCTTGGGGACTACGTCCAAAGCATCCGGAAGGCGCTGGCCATTGCGGAGGAGAATGGGGTGGAGCAGGTTTATCCCTCCCACAACCTGCCGACCGCGGATCTGGAGGATCTGCGCCGCTTCTCCGCTTTTCTGGAGCAGGTCGAAGCGGGAGAAATCAGCGAATATGAAATCGAGGACGGCTACCCGACCTACTATATGGACGATGTATACAGCATCTCTCTGGCGGGAGAAGGCCAGGAGCCGATGTCCGGCTTCAGCGGGCCGGCATGGGAGGAACCCGCGCCGGAAAACTGAGGCAAAGGGCCCCGGGCTCCGTACCTGCGTCCGGCTGCCGTTCCCTGAACCCCCCCGGCCCGCGCGCCGGCTGTGCGGCGGCGACGCCTCTGCTATCCTCGCGAACGAAATGGTTTGCCAAGCCAATGTCCATCTCGCGGTATATAGTTCACGTAAGAGCCTTGCCTTCGACAAATTATGCTTGAAGCAATGCCGCATATTACATTTCTGCATAATAATTGAAAAGCCAGCATTGCCGCCGCCCCCACCACCCCCGAGGAAGTGAAGCCCGCGAAGCGTGGTGGTGCGAAAAAAGATGCCGGGGTGGTGGTCGTAATCCAATCCCCCATGGGCGGCAACATCACGCCGGAGGAGATACTCAAGAAGACGGGGAAGGTAGACGCTGTGTATGTGAGGGTGGACGAGAATAAAGCCTATTGGGTTAAGGGTGAAGAAACCGGAAGCATTGATTTGTGGGGGTAAGCCTTATGGCCGTGGAGAAATGGGGATCTCCTCGGCTCTTTTTCTGTTTTGGAATGTTCTGACCATTTGAAATAATGCATTTTTTTCTGAGGATTATCAGGTGACAGTAAACAGATTGTTGAGCAGGGAAACAAGTGTAAGACCCGATGATGGCGACATCGGTTCCCGACATTAATTGTATCATGGCGAATTAATTGTCAAGAGGTTTTGAGAAATTTTGAGAAATTCATTTTCATTGATGAAAAAACGTTTTATCAATTCAAAATGACATGGCAAGCCGCAAAGGCGAACACAGCGGAATCCCCGGATTGAGGCAGGCCGGGCGGGGTAGGGAAAAACAATTTATGAACAGCGGAGGCCAGGCGGCGGAGGGCGCGGCTGGTCACGGCTTACGCACGAATGAAAAAAGTATGAACAAGGTCGGCCAAAAGCCTTCCCCTTGAGGGGAAGGTGGGCCGCGCGGAGCTTAGTATGAGAGAGTGACCAAGACAATTCGCGCGGCTCGGATGAGGTGGCTTCGTTCCTGTTGCTTCGGTTCGGGCGACACCTCATCCGTCAGGCGCGAATTTGCCCCGGCACATTGAGCCAAGTTGCTTCCGCGCCTGACACCTTCCCCTCAAGGGGAAGGCTTTTGGGAGGTTCTTCGCTTCGCTCAGAATGACAGTATGGCCGCGAAAAAATGAAGAAAAAATGCAAAAGAAGCGCAAATTTGTTCATTTTTCTTCTACACAATTGTAACAATCTATGGTAGAATACAGAAAATGGCAAGTTATGTCGCAAAGGGCTGCGGGGCGGAAAGGGGCCCGGCGGCACAGAGGAAACGAGGGACAGGCAATGAAAAAGATGCGGATCATGGTACTGGCGCTGATGGTGATGGCGATGGCGGCGGGGCTGCTGTCGGGGCCGGGCACGGCGTATGCGGAAGGAAGCACGCCGGAAATCGTGCTGGGCGCGGGGGAAATCGCCAAGGCCACGTCCACCGCCAGGAATTACACGGTCTGGTTCGGCAGGTACAATGATAGCGACTGGGGCAACGGCCCCGTTCAGTGGCGGGTGCTGTCGGGCGGCGGCAGCGCGGACCCGGACGACGGCACGAACCTGCCGGTCAGCGGTACGGGGGAAGCCCTGCTGATTTCCAAAGACCTGCTGGACGTAGACTGCTATTTCAAGCAGGACTGCTCCAGCAACCAATGGGCGGGCAGCGATGCCCAGGCGTGGTGTACGGCCTTCTGGAACAGCAGCAATTGGCTGACGGCCGCGGAAAAGCGCGCCGTCAACGCGACCACGGTCAACGAAAATAATTCCTCCGGCCCGTTTTATTGCGGCGGATATTATGATGACTATTACAGCGCGGCCCCGCTGAACGGGGAGCATATCTTCTTCCTGTCGGCCCGGGAAGCGGACAAGCTGTTTACCGGCGATTCAGACCGTCAGGCACAGAAAGTGTCGGTCAACAAATCCTGGTGGTGGTGGCTGCGGTCGCCCCTTACGCGCAACGGTCAATTCTCTAGCGACGTAAACAGTGACGGCTGGGTGCGGAACGATTACGTGGATAACGATCTCGGCGCTCGGCCCGCTTTTAATTTAAATCTTTCCTCTGTCCTCTTCTCCTCTCTCATCCAATCCAATCAGTATAAGCTGACGCTGGCTGATTCCAACAGAACCATCGGAATCCAGCCGGGCGCGGCGATTACGAGAGACAGCGCCACCCAGATCACCGTGCCCTATACCAAGGACAGCGGCTCCAACCATGTGTCCCTGCTGATTACGGGCAAAAATGTTACCTGGTCGGCGAAAGACGGCTGGAGCAGCGGGGCGGCGAAGCTGTATTACGAAACCCAGGCGGTGAGCAGTACCAGCGGCACGGTCTCCTTTACCCTGCCGGACAGCCTGAAGGACAAGACCTGCGGCACGGATTATGCCGCGTATCTGCTGGCGGTGGACGAAAACGGCGAGCACGAAAGCGACTATGCAAGCGCGCCGGTGGGCGTCACGCTCCCCGCGCTTCCGCGGGTGGAAATCTCGCTGGGCGCGGGCGCGCTCACAGCGGGGAACAAGGTCTGGTTTGGCAGCTATAGCAAATCACCGGTTCTCTGGCGGGTGCTGCAAAGCGGAGACGGCAAGGCCCTGCTGATTTCCAATGACATTCTGGCCAGGACCGAGTTCAACCTGAGCACAAGCGAGGGGAATGCGTGGAGCGGCAGCAAGGCGCAGACATGGTGTCGGTATTTCAAAAAAGATAAGAATTTTACCGTCCCCGAACAGGCCGCGATCCTTGCCACAACCGTTGAGGAGACTGGAAATTATACATATAACAGTCCATACTTTGGAATTTTTGATTATACCCCTGCTTCGCTGAACAACGAGCATTTCTTCTTCCTGTCCGCGAAAGAGGCGGTTGACCTCTTTGCGGGTGATAATGACCGCAAAGCCTACGGCGAGTCCAACTTTTGGTGGCTGCGTTCGCCGCTTAAGAACCACAATGATCAAGTCGGTATCGTTGACAATGACGGCTGGATGTATCAATATCCCGTCGTTGACGGGAACGGCGCTCGGCCCGCTTTCAATCTCAATCTGTCCTCTGTCCTCTTCGTATCTGCCGCCGAAGGCGGCAAATCAATCGCCGTCGAAGACGGCACATCCTCCGGCGCCAAAGGCGCCGGCGTATATAATATTCCATCGGGCTCCAAAACGGATTGGAAGCTCACCTTAAAGGACGACAGCCGGAGCGGGTTTGCCAGCGAAGACACGTACTTATACGGCGCGGAGGGTTGGCCACTCGGCATCCTCTATTCCGGTGCGCAAACGGGAACAAACGAATATGTGTCCATCCTGATCTGCGACAGCACAGGGGCGGCGCAGTACTACGGGAGCTTTAAGCACAGCGCCGCCAGCGGCACGGCGGAATTTGTGCTGCCAAGCGGCATGCCCGCGGGCAATTATACGGTCAAGCTATTCAACGAGCAGAAGAACGGCAAGCATGAAAGCGATTACGCCAGCGATTTCGTCAGCATCCCGCTGCAGGTGCTTAGGAAAAAAATCAGCTATGAGGTCACGTTCAAAGTGGTAAACGGCTACTGGAATACCGGCGATCATGACAACGCCGAAAAGACCGTGACGCTCACCGGCTGGGAAGGCGACACGCTGAAGCTGGCCTCCGACGATATTCCCGCCGCGGGCAATAAGCCTATCGACAATACCTATAAAGCGGGCGGCTGGGATACCACGCCCTCCACGGAAACAGCCATCACCCAGGATACCACCTACACCTACACCTACGCCAAAAAGGGCAGCATCAGCGCGAAGGTCACCTTCAAGGTGGTGAACGGATCCTGGAACGATGAAACCCTCGCCGCCGAACATTCCGTCACCCTGGAAGGGTACGAGGGCGACACGCTGAAACTGACAGCGGCGCAGATTCCCGGCGCAGGCAGCAAGCCCGCCGAGCATTATAAAGCGGGCAGCTGGGATACCACACCCAGCACATCCACATCCTTTGCCAATGGGTCAACCACCACCTACACCTATACCTACGTTCAGCAGGAGTTGATCTCCTATGACGTGATCTTTAAGGTGAAAAACGGCGAATGGGACCTGGGTGGCACGGCGGATCAGAAAGTGACCCTATCCCGCTATGAAAATGAGGACTTGGCGCTGAAGCTGAAAGAGGGCGATATCCCCGCCGTGGGTAATAAGCCCAACGAGCATTATAAAGCCGGAAGCTGGGATACCACACCTTCCACGGATACGGCGATTTCCGAAAATAAGGTATATACGTACACCTACGCGGCAAAATCCCCCATCAGCGCGACAGTCGTTTTCAAGGTATTCAACGGCGGGTGGAATGATGAAACCCTCACCGCCGAGCATACCGTCACCCTGTCCGGGTATGAGGGCGATGCCCTGAAACTGACAGCGGCCCAAATCCCCGCCGTGGGAACCAAGCCCGCCGATACCTACAAGGCCGGAAGCTGGGACGTGACCCCCAGCACAGAAACAGCCTTTGCAAACGGTTCAACAACTACATACACCTATACCTACACCAAGAAAGACAGCATCAACGCGACGGTCACGTTCAAGGTGGTGAACGGCTCCTGGGACGATGAAACCCTTGCCGCCGAGCATACCGTCACCCTGTCCGGGTATGAGGGCGATGCCCTGAAACTGACAGCGGCCCAAATCCCCGCCGTGGGAACCAAACCCGACGATACCTACAAAGCCGGAAGTTGGGACACCGAGCCCAGCACCGAAACGGCCTTTGCAAACGGTTCAACAACTACATACACCTATACCTACGCCAAGAAAGACAGCATCACAGCAACAGTCGTTTTCAAGGTGGTCAATGGCGGGTGGAACGATGAAACCCTGACCGGCGATCAGACCGTGACCCTGACAGGGCTGGAGGGCGATGCCCTGAAACTGACAGTGGCGCAGATTCCCACCGCAGGAAACAAGCCCAACGATACTTATAAGGCCGGAAGCTGGGACACGACGCCCAGCACGGAAACGGCCTTCGCCAACGGGTCGACCACCACCTACACTTACACCTATGCTGCCAAAGATGCCATCAACCAGACAGTCACGTTCAAGGTGGTCAATGGTTCCTGGGATGATGGCAATGCTGCGGATATTACCGTCACCCTGACCGGTTTTGAGGGTGATACCCTGAAACTGGCGGCGGCGCAAATCCCCGCTGTTGGAAACAAGCCCGCCGATACCTATAAGGCAGGCGCATGGGACGTGACGCCCAGCACGGAGACGGCAATCACAGCGCCGACAACCTATACCTACAGCTACGCTCCGAAGGACGGCATTTCGCAGATTGTCACATTCAAGGTGGTCAACGGTTCCTGGGATGATGGCACAGCAGGCGATAAGACGATTACGCTGACCGGCCATGAAGGGGATACGTTGAAGCTGACAGCAAATCAGATTCCCGCTGTCGGCAGCAAGCCCGCCGATACTTACAAGGCTGGCGCTTGGGATGTTGCGCCATCTACAGCAACCGCCATTACCGCGCCGACAACATATACCTATACCTACGCCCCCAAGGACGGCATTTCGCAGACCGTCACCTTTAAGGTAGTCAACGGTTCTTGGGACGATGGCACCGCGAGCGATAAGACGGTCACCCTGACCGGCCATGAAGGGGACACGTTAAAGCTGACCGCAGATCAGATTCCCGCTGTTGGAAACAAGCCCGCCGCGAATTATCAGGCGGGAAGCTGGGATGTAACCCCCAGCACCGAAACCATAATCACCGGCCCCACGGCCTATACCTACACCTATGCGCCGGTAACTTCCTACACCACCACATCCGGCGAGGGGCAGGAATATCGAATCAACAGCAATGATGATCTGGAGTTCATCGTCAAGTGCAGCGTGAACGATGAATTGACCTTCCCCAATTTCCGCAGCGCGGCGCTGGACGGCCAGACCCTGGGGACTGCTGATTACGACACGGCGCAGGGCAGCCTGATTTTCACGCTGAAAGCGGCAAAGGCGACAACGCTCGCCTTGGGGACGCATACCCTGACTTTCACGTTCACAGACGGTACAGCCACAGCCACCTTCACCGTGAAGCCTGTTGCGGGCAGCTTTGAGGACGTCGCCGTACCAAGCGACACCTTCACCTTCAGGAAGGAATGGCAGGGCAGTTCTGAAAAGAGCATCGACTTCACACTGTATAAGATCGACGGCTCCGTGTACCACCACGGCTTTGACAAGAAGGTGGTCAGCAATCGCGAATGGCGCTACAACGCTTGGTTCTCCAGTCCCGCCGCGTGTTATGTGATTGAGGAACCAATCCCTGGCTACATCACAAAGTACGTCAACGTGGGTGTCTATGCCGGGATCACCGACCGCTGCTGCGACGGTGGCACGATCATCAACAAGAAGATCCCCAAGACCGGGGACGAAGCCCCGCTCCTCCTCTGGGCCTGCTGCGCTGTGATCGGTGTGATTGGTGTTACAGCCGGGGTGGTTACCTATAATAAAATGCGGAAGAATACAAAGAAGTAAAAGCTGTTTTCAATCACTTGGCTTACAAGGTTTTCACAAGGCCCTGTTTCGGCAGGGCCTGACTTTTTTACCGGTACCATTCCAGAAATGAAGGGATGGGATTAACAGCGGAAAGGAGGAGTGGCGATGCAGCAATGGAACGGACGCAGGAAGCATGCACGTTTCCGGCGCTTTCCCCACTCCTCACGTTTCTCCCGCTTTCCCCGCCTGCGCTGGATCGCGCTGATTATCGTTTCTGCCATTCTGGTCATATTCGGCGTGGTGAAGTTAATTGGTTACAGCAAGGATTACACCGCATCGATGCAAACATCCGAAGCCCTGCGGCAGGTGGCTGAAGCCTCGCCAACTTCTCAGCCCTCCGCCGCTCCCACGCCTGAACTTTCCACCGCACCCCAGGCCACCTCCGCGCCCACTGCCACGCCTGCCGCCGCAGTGACGCTTGCGGAAATGCAGTATCCCAGGCTGGAAATCAGCCCCCGTTTCAAAGCCCTGCGGAAACAAAACAAGGACATCGTGGGGTGGCTGACCTTGAGCGACCTCCTGGATGAAGCCGTCGTGCAGCGGGACGAAGATTACTATATGAATCACGACGCGCTGGGGAAGAAGAATGTGAATGGAGCAATCTTCCTGGATTCGGCCATCGACCTGAAATGCAGACCGTACACATTACTGTTATACGGCCACAATATGAAAACCGGTGCCATGTTCGGATGTCTCCGCAATTACGAGAATATCAACCTCTATCATAGGGAACCTTTCATTACCTTTGATACGCTGTACGAGGACGGGCGGTATGTAATTTTCGCGGTGGGAACGGTCAGCACCGAACCAAGATTAAGGAACTATGTAGACTTCTTTGGTCTTCAATCCATGAGTATCCAAGAACGGCAAGCCACTATCAATTCCCTGCTGAAGGCGTCCGTATTCTCAGGAGGTGTGGATGTGCTGCCCGACGATCAGCTCCTGCTCCTGGTCACCTGCGTGGATGCAGATGAGGAGCGCCGGGTCGTAGCCGCCCGAAGGGTGAGGGATGGAGAGACGGAGGCGGAGCTGAAAAAGCTGGTGGAGAGAAGCTGGAAGAAACCGTAGGGTGCCCGCGCCCAAGGCATCACGTTCCCCCGCCGTGCCAAAATGTAAATCTCTCACATAAACTAGAGTCTGTTCACACTATTGACAATTAATAAAATACAGCTATAATATAGTCATGGAGATCACACAGGAGCAGTATGAGAAGATTGAAAAATATCTTCCGAGGCAGAGAGGGAACGTAAGCATAACCAATCTCCAAC
>JAFZOG010000186.1 GCA_017550745.1 Clostridia bacterium
CCCAGATCGACTGGCGAATGTACTCTTCTCTACCCAACAGAGTGATTTCGCCTGTCGGAGTCCAGAGGGTGAAACCCTCTGGCGCAGGTCTGGGCGCGCGGAGCGCCCAGCGTATCCCCTTACTCACTTAAAGTGCCCTTTTACGCACTGACTGGGCATTTCATAAAAAGAACGACAGAATTTTCGCCATTTCGCGGTATTATTCCTGCAAAGCGAAAAGATTTTACAGAAGGGCGAAAAGAATGCTTTGACAGCGGACAGGTGATCTTATATAATGTAAGTAACTGAAAATCTGCCTGGTTTTCGGATTACTGATCAGGAGGAATACAATGATGCGCAAAAGGATTTTTGCCATGCTGACCGTGCTGGCCGTGCTGCTGTCGCTGGCTCCGGCGGCCCTGGCGTCCACCGCGGAGGTGACCGCCGTGACAGGGACGGCCTCAGCGAAGGGCTTTGGCGGCGACGTGACCGTTTCCATCACGCTGGTGGACGGCGAAATCGCCTATGTGGAAATGGAAGGCAGCGGCGAGACCGCCGGCATCGGCGGCAACATCATCAATGAATGGCCCAAAGCGTTCGTGGACGCCAACGGCATCGTGGACACCTACACCGGCGCCACCTTTGCCCAGATCACCCGGGCGGGGGTGCTGGAGGCGGCGAAGGCGGCCCTTTCCAACGCGGGCGTAAACCCGGAGGACTTTATTCGCCAGGCCGGCGCCGAAGCCGCTGAGGACGTGGCGGTGGAGGCCGACGTGGTGATCGTGGGCGCGGGCGGCGCGGGCATGACCGCCGCCATCGTGGCCGCGGACGCGGGCAAAAGCGTGGTCATCCTGGAAAGCCAGCCCGCCGTGGGCGGCAACTCCGTCAAGTCCACCGGCGGCATGAACGCCGCCAAAACCGTGTACCAGGACAAGAACGAGTTCGGCGAAAGCGCGGGCGTGGAAAAGACCCTGGCCGCCGCCGAGGCTTACGCGGACAATGGATTTATCACCGCCCTGGCCAATATCGTCAAATCCCAGTGGGCGGCCTGGCAGGCCAGTCCGGAAGGCTATTTTGACTCCATCCAGCTCTTCGCCCTGGACACCATGATCGGCGGCAAGGGCATCAACGACCCCGAGCTGGTGAAAATCCTCTCCAGCGACAGCGCAAACGCCATCAACTGGCTGGAAAGCGTGGGCATTGAGCTGAACAACGTGGCGGCCTTCGGCGGCGCGTCCGTCAAACGCATCCACCGCCCCGTGGACGAAAACGGCAAGGTGGTTTCCGTGGGCGCTTACATCGTGCCCCGCCTGGAAGCGGCCCTGAAGGAACGGGAAAACATCACCATGTATCTGGACACCACCGCAACCGATATCCTTTCCGATGAAACCGGCGCGGCTGTGGGCGTGAAGGCCGTGGGCAAGACCGGCAACACCGTCACCGTGAAAGCGAAGGCCGTCATCCTGGCCACCGGCGGCTTCGGCGCGAACCTGGACATGGTAGCCGAGTACAAGCCCGGCCTCAAGGGCTTCATGACCACCAACGCCTCCGGCATCCAGGGCCAGGGCATCCTGATGGCCCAGGCCCTCGGCGCGGCCACCGTGGATATGGAGCAGATCCAGATCCATCCCACCGTGCAGGCGGACACCGCCTCCCTCATCACCGAGGGCCTGCGGGGCGACGGCGCTGTGCTCATCAACGCCGACGGCCAGCGCTTCATCGACGAAGTGGGCACCCGGGACGTGGTGTCCGCCGCCGAAATCGCCCAGCCCGGCTCCTTCTCCTGGCTGGTGGTGGATCAGAAGATGGTGGACGCTTCCTCCGTCATCCAGGGCTACATCAAGCGCGGCCTGATGCTCAGCGGCGACACCTATGAAGCCCTGGCGGAAGCGCTTAATATCCCCGCCGACGCCTTTTCCGCCACCATGGAAAAATGGAACGGCTACGTGGCTGGCAAAAACGACCCGGACTTTGGCCGCACCTCCTTTGCCAGCCCCCTGGACACCGCGCCTTACTACGCCGTGAAGGTCACCGCCGGTATCCACCACACCATGGGCGGCCTGAAAATCGACGCGGAGACCCACGTGCTGAACGCTGACGGCCAGATCATCCCCGGCCTCTTCGCCGCGGGCGAGGTCACCGGCGGCGTGCACGGCGCCAACCGCCTGGGCGGCAACGCGGTGGCGGACATCATCATCTTTGGCCGCATCGCCGGAGAACAGGCCGCGATGTATGCGGAATAATTCACTTTGTATCGCGTAACATTGCAAAAGGAAACGCTGGGCGCGCGGAGTGCCCAGCGTCTCCCTTTGCCGGTTGTTTTGGTTTTTCTTCCGTTCCGGCTTGGCCTGACGGCAAAATTGACAGACGCTTGAATGTATGGTAAAGTGGTTACACGGCTTGAATGGAAGGGATGGTTGATACGGAGAACGCAAAAAAGGGTTCCTTTGCGCAGGCGGTGAAGGCCGGCGCGCTTTCGTTTCTGGAAACGGTAAAAAGCGGGCCCGATATTTTTTTCATCCTTTTGGTGGTGCTTTATGTTGCCGCCGAATATTCAAAGAGGATCAACTGGACGGACGGCACGTACACGCTGTACACGTCCAATTTTCTGAATATCGCCGTGGTTTTCGGTTCCGGCGCCTACTTATGCTATAAGCTCGCCGTATGGAAAAAGCTGTGGAAGGAGCCCGCGCTCCTGGTGCTGGCCGTGCTGGTCCTGATGGGGGCGTCGGGGGGACTGTTCTTTTATCTGAATGAGGACTGGCGGGCCCGCAGGGTCATATACGCGGTGGTCTTTGAGATTTTCCTGTGCCTGATGGCCTACGGGAAAAATTTTAAAAGGCTGATGCAATGGGTGCTGCTGGTACCCATCCTGACGCTGGTGATTGCCGGGCTGGGCAGGGCCCTGGGCTTTACGCAGGACATGACGAAAACCGAGCTGGGAAGGACCACCTCCTCCCTGGGCATCATCTACCCCAACACCTGGGGATACATCGCTTTCCAGGCCATGCTGATCGGCTGGTACCTGTATCTGAGAAAAAAGAACGCCCTGTCCTATGCGCTGACCTTCGTGCTGTTCTGGGGCATGGCGGCGTTCATGTATTTTATCATCGGGTGCAAGACCATCGCGGTGCTTTCCCTGGCCTTCCCGCTGTTTTCAGGGATCATCGTGTGGCTGGAAAGCAGGGAACGGAAGCCGGGGAAAAAGCCCGGGATCGTTGCCTGGCTGTTCTTCGCCCTGCCGGCGCTGTGCTATCTCCTGACCGTCGTGCTGGGCTTCCAGATGGAATGGGTGGGGGAAACCTTCTATGACACACCGCTGCACACCATGGCCATGCGCTTTGTGCAGGGGGGCATCGCCCTGGAGTATTTCGGTTTTCCGCTGTTCGGCCATTCCATGCGCATCACCGAATATGTGGGCCACGTGATCAACGGTACTGCCGAAACGCTGTACGTGATGGATAACGCCTATTCCTCCTTCACCATCACCAAGGGCGTGCTTTGGATGGCAGGCTGTCTTGCCCTGCTGACCGCCGCCCAGTGGAAGGGCTGGAAACACAAGGATTACGGCATCATGGCCATCGGCGGGTTCATGCTGGTTTTCGCCCTCATGGAACGCCCGGGGCTGGAGCTGTGGTACAACTTCGTGCTGCTGTATCCCCTGGCTTCCCTGGCGGAGCCGGTTTCCCACAAAGGAGAACTGAAGAAGTATTTCTTCGGCGATAAAAAACAACATCGGAAAAGGAGAGGAAAAAAATGAGCCAGGACATCGCCAAGTATGTGGAGCAGGTGGTCTCCAAGCTGACGGGCAACCAGAACCTGATCGAGCAGTTCAAGAAGAATCCCGTGAAGATCGTAACGGACATCCTGGGCATCAAGCTGGACGACCAGCTGATCCAGGCGGTCATCAAGGCCGTGCAGGGCAAGCTGAACATCGCGGACGTCGCCAAAAACGCCGGCGGCATCCTGGGCAAGCTGAAGTCGCTGTTCGGAAAATAACGGCGCTTCCCGTATCCCCCACAGGCGCGCGAGCCCGGTCAGGGCCCGCGCGTTTTGTATAATTCGCTCTTGCAAGACGGGCAAATTCATGTATAATTGAAATGGTTACCTGCGTGCAGAGCGATTGCATCCCTTTGATGGATTTAAGAAAGGAAGATGGACATGATTGCCTGGAAAAACCTTGATACCACCGCCGCCTACGGAAAACTGCGGCAGCTGAAAAACCGCGTGCGCTTACAGGAGGCCATGCGGGGCGAAAGCGGCGAAAAGCGCGTGAAGGAATACAGCGTGCCCATGGCCGGGGGCCTTACATATAACTACGCCGCCAAGCAGGTGGACGGGGAAGTGCTTAACGCCCTCCGCGCCCTGGCCGAAGAAATGCAGCTCACCGAAAAATACGCCGCGCTGTACAACGGCGAGGTCATCAACACCGGCGAAAAGCGCCGGGTGCTGCATCAGCTGACCCGCGGCCAGCTGGGAAAAGACGTCATCGCCGACGGTGTGGACAAACGGGAATTTTATACGGCGCAGCAGCGGAAGGCCGCCGACTTCGCCGGGAAGGTCCACGCGGGGGAAATCACCAACGCGGCGGGGGAAAAGTTCACCACCGTGGTGCAGATCGGCATCGGCGGCAGCGACCTGGGGCCCCGGGCCATGTACCTGGCCCTGGAAAACTGGGCGAAGCAGAACGGCTGCTTCAGGATGGAAGCCCGGTTCATCAGCAACGTGGACCCGGACGACGCGGCCAGCGTGTTAAAGGGCATCGACGTTAAGCATTCCCTGTTCGTGCTGGTGAGCAAGTCCGGCACCACGCTGGAAACCCTGACCAACGAATCCTTCGTCAAGGACGCGCTGAAAAACGCGGGGCTGGACCCCGCCAGGCACATGGTGGCCGTCACCAGCGAAACCTCCCCCCTGGCCAAGAGCAGCGATTACCTGGCCGCCTTCTTCATGGACGATTACATCGGCGGCCGCTATTCCTCCACCTCCTGCGTGGGCGGCGCGGTGCTGAGCCTGGCCTTCGGGCCGGAGGTCTTCGCCCGGTTCTTAAGCGGCGCAGCGGAGGAAGACAGGCTGGCCATGAACCCCGATCTGCTGAAGAACCCCGCCATGCTGGACGCCCTCATCGGGGTGTACGAGCGCAACGTGCAGGGCTATCCCGCCACCGCCGTGCTGCCCTATTCCCAGGCGCTGAGCCGCTTCCCGGCGCATCTGCAGCAGCTGGACATGGAGAGCAACGGCAAGTCCGTGAACCGCTTCGGCGAGCCTGTGGATTACGTCACCGGCCCCGTCATCTTCGGCGAGCCCGGCACCAACGGCCAGCACTCCTTCTATCAGCTGCTGCACCAGGGCACCGACATCATCCCGCTGCAGTTCGTGGGCTTTAAGAAGAACCAGGCGGGCATGGACGTGGACATCCAGGGCAGCACCAGCCAGCAGAAGCTGTGCGCCAACGTGGCCGCCCAGATCATGGCCTTCGCCTGCGGAAAGAATGACGAAAACCCCAACAAGAACTTTGCCGGCGGACGCCCCTCCTCCATCATCATCGGCGACCGGCTGACCCCCGAAGCCCTGGGCGCGCTGCTGGCCCACTTTGAGAATAAAGTGATGTTCCAGGGCTTCGCCTGGAACCTGAACTCCTTCGACCAGGAAGGCGTGCAGCTGGGCAAGGTCCTGGCCAAGCGCGTCCTGGCCCACGACACCGACGGCGCGCTGAAGGCGTACAGCGATTTGCTGGATATTTGACGCGCCCTGGCTGCGCCAGCCTGCGAATGAAAATGGAATCAGGATTCCATTTTCATTCGATGCATCCATTTCCTGCAAAAATGGGTTTTCGACATCCTGTGCCCCTTGCTTGCGCGAGGGGCTTTTTTCATGTGTATAAAACATATCCCTTCAGCACACAATAAAGCGATATTTTTATGTGTTGGAGGCGAACCATGCAGCAGAAAGCCGATCTTCCATCCATCACCGGGCGCGCGTATCTGCGGGGGCCCAGGGGCATGGCGCGGCGCATTATCCGGGCGGCCCAGGCTGTCCGGCGCGTGCCGCGGGAGGACGTAAGCCCGGCGGCCCGGTGGATGGAGGATCACGCCCGGCTGCTGCTGGACGCGGCGGACGCGCTGAACCGGGACCTGCGGTTTTCCCCCAAGGTGCCCGCTGTTCAGGGCACGCCTCGCATTTTGATCCTGGCAAGGCAGGCGGTGAAGGAGGAGGAGCTGGCCGCCGGGCTTGTTGTGCGCAGCATTCGGGAGGAATTGGGCGAAGAAACGCTGACCCAGGCGGAGATCGACCTGCTGCCCCAGGCAATCACCTGCGCTTTATTCGAGGAACTGAATGAGCTTCTGGATGCCTGTATCCAGGAGCCGGATCTATATGCCCAGGCCCAGGCCTGGGCCGACGCTTTGGCGAAGGGCCGGAAGGATCATCTGCCCCGGGGCCCGCTGCTGCTGGGCAGGGTGCTGCTGCGCCTGGACGAACAGGAGGACGCGGACGCCCTGCGCCGGGCGGACGAGCTGCTGGCCCGGCAGGGCATGCAAGCCGCCGACGCCCTGCAGGCCGCCCAGACCCAATGGGAACGGGACGGGCTCAAGGCCGGCCGCCTCATCGCCGCCATGCAGAAGAGCCAACGCCTGCCCTATGACCGGATGGGCGAGCGGCTCAGCCCCGTGGCCGCCGCGCTGCGGCAGGACGCCACCTACCGCCGCATGGACGCGGAAAGCCGGGCGTATTACCACCGCTGCGCCTGCCGGATTGCCAAACGCTTCCATGTTTCCGAAGGGGAAGCGGCCCAGGCCGCCGTGGAAACGGCGAAAAACCGGCTCGGCCCGGAGGGGGAGGCGGGGTATTACCTGATCGAGCGGCCGGAGCTGCTGGCTGCGGCGCTGGGAAAGAAAGCCTCCGGCTTTGCCCGGAAGCATCGGCAGGGCCTGGTTTTGCTGCCCCTGTACGCCGCCGCCGCGCTGTCGCCGGCCCTGGCAGTATGGCTTGGTCTGCCTTGGTATGTCTGGCCTTTCATCCCCCTGTGCGCTTCTGAAGTCTTTCGCATATGCTATCGCCGCCTCCTGCGGAGGATCTTCCCCGCCCGGATGGTCCCCCGCATCCATGTTGACCGCCTGACCCCGAAAACCCGCACGCTGGTGGTTGTGCCCTGCCTGCTCACTTCCCGGAAGCAGGCCATGCGCATGGCGCGGAAGCTGGCCGTCCTGCGGGCGGCGAACCCCGACCCCAACCTGGAATACATGCTGCTTTGCGATTTCGCGGACAGCGCCGAGGAAACGGATCCTGCCGATGACGACATCCTGCTGGCCGCCCGCCTCAGCATCGAGGCGCTGAACCGGCAGCAGGGCGGCGGCTTTTTGTACCTGCACCGCGCCCGGAAGTGGGACATGGGCCAGCGGAAATACACGGGCCGGGAGCGCAAGCGGGGAGCCCTGGAAGCGCTGAACCGGCTGATCACGGAGGGAGCCTGCCGGGATTCCTTCGCCTATATGTCCGTCAGCGAAAAGGAGCTGCATTGCCGCTATGCCTACGTAATCACCCTGGACGCGGACACCTTCCTGCCCCCGGGGACCGCCTGCAGGCTGGCAGGGGCCATGCTCCATCCCCTGCAAAAGGGCCGCACGGCGGTGATCCAGCCCCGGATGGCGGTGCGCCCGGACAGCGTGCGCACCCGCGTCCAAAAGCTGCTGGGAGGCACAGGCGGGGCCGACCCCTATCACCTGGCGGTCCAGGACGTGTATCAGGACGTGTTCGGGAAGGGCTCCTTCGTGGGCAAAGGGATCTACGACCCTACGCTGTGGCTGCGGGCGCTGGAAGGCCGCCTGCCCGCCGGGCGGCTGCTGAGCCACGACCTGATGGAAGGCGAAATCGCGGGCAGCGTCCTGGCGGACGACCTGGTGCTCTATGACAGCCACCCCGCCGCCCTCTCCGGCTGGCAGAAACGCCTGCACCGCTGGACGCGGGGGGACTGGCAGCTGCTTCCCTTCCTAAAGGATACGCGGCTTTCCTGGCTGTCCCGGCACAAGATTTGGGACAACCTGCGGCGTTCCCTGGCCCCCGCCGCCCAGACCGTCCTGCTGCTGCTGGGGGCGGGGCTGAACCGGCCCTTCCTGTTCCTGCTGGCGCTGCCCTGGCCCCTGCGCGGCATGGGGCAGCGGGTGCTTTTGCTGCCCGGCAAGGCCCAGACCTGCCTGGACGCCGCTGCCCGCGCCCTGTGGCGGCAGTTTGTGAGCCATCGCCATCTGCTTTCCTGGGTGACGGCGGCCCAGGCGGAGGAGGCCGGGCCCCTCCCCTTTTCCTGCCTGCTGGCCCAATTGGCCGCGGGGGCGGGGATGCTGCTGCTTTCCCTGCGGCCCGGCGGGTTCACGGCGGCAGCAGCCCTGGGCGCGGGCTGGATGGCGGGGCCGCTGCTCCTGCGCTTTTTGGACGCCCCCGCAAACCGCCCCCGGCCCATGACCCCGGCCCAGCGGGAAACCGTGCGCCTAACAGCCCGGGCCACCTGGCGGTTCTTTGAAGACACGGTGAGCGCCGCCACGCTTTTCCTGCCCCCGGACAATGTGCAGACCGACCCGGACAGGGGCCCGGCCCTGCGCACCTCGCCCACCAACATCGGCCTGTACCTGCTCTCCTGCTGCGCGGCCCGGGAGCTGAGCTTCATCACCTCCGCCGAAATGGGCAGACGCCTTGGGGAAACGCTGGATACGCTGGAAAAGCTGGAAACCTGGCAGGGGCACTTTTACAACTGGTACGGCCTGACAGCCGGGGAAGTCCTCTCTCCCCGCTTCGTATCCACCGTGGACAGCGGCAATCTGGCCGCCTGTCTGCTTTGCTGCGCCCAGCTCTGCCGCAACCACCTGGAAGAAATGCCCAAGGAAGGGGCCCATCTTCCCGCCCGGCTGGACGCCCTGGCCCGCCGGGCTGATTTCCGTGCCCTGTACGACGAAAGGAACGGGCTGTTCTTCATCGGCTGGGACGCGGAGGAAAACCGCCCCACCGCCGCCCATTACGACACCCTGGCCAGCGAAGCGCGGCTCACCTCCTACCTGGCCATCATGCTGGGCCAGGTGAAGCGCAGGCACTGGGCGCGCCTGAACCGAAGCGTCACCCGGGCGGGGGGCGGCCCGGCACTGCTCTCCTGGGGCGGTACCCTGTTTGAATACCTGATGCCCAGCCTGCTTTTGCCCCTCACCCCCGGCACGCTGCTGGGGGAAAGCGCCCTGAACGCCGTGCGCGCCCAGATGGGCCGCCGCCCGGAGCGGCCCTTCGGCGTCAGCGAAAGCGGCTGCGCCGCCTTTGACCCGGACATGAATTACCAGTACCAGGCCTTCGGCCTGCCCGCCCTGGCCCGCAATCCGGAAACCACGGACCAGGTGGCGGCGCCTTACGCCTCCATGCTGGCCCTGCCCTTCTTCCCCCGGGCGGCGGCGGAAAACCTGGAGCGGATGCAGAAGCTGGGCTGGGCGGACAAACACGGCCTGTTCGAGGCGGCGGATTACACGCCGCAGCGGATCGGCCCGACGCCCCGCGTCGTGAAAAGCCACATGGCCCACCACCAGGGGATGATCCTGTGCGCCCTGTGCAACGCCCTGCGGGACAACGTGCTGGTGAGGGCCTTCATGACCCCGCCGGAAGCCAGGGCCCAGAGCGGCCTGCTGTTGGAAGCCGCGCCCCGCCATGCCGCCCGGCGGCGGGAATTCCCCGCCCCCCGGCAGGAAGAAAAAGCCGCCGCCGCCTTCCGCCGTGCCGCCCGGCCCGGCCTGCCCGTGGACGCCCACGTCCTCTTTGGCGCGGGCACCTCCTGGGTGCTGACCGCCCGCGGGCAGGGGACGCTCGCCCACCGCGGGATGCAGGCCACCCGCTTTGACCCCGAGGCCGGGGCCCAGACCGGGCCCCAGTTCTACGTCAAGGACGGAAGCACCGGGAAGTTCATCCGCCCCGCCGTGGCGGGAAACGCGGTGTTCGAGGGCGGCACGGTCCGGTACCAGGCGGTATGGGAGGGCTTGCAGCTGACACTGTGCTGCTGCGTCGATCCCCTGACCGGCGCGGCGGTGGCGGCGCTGCAGGCGGAAAACCCCGGCCCCGGGGAGCGCAGGATCGAAGCGGTATCCTTCCTGGAAATCGCCCAGGGCTTCCAGGCCGACGACGAATCCCACCCCAATTTCCGGGACCTGTCTGTGCGGGTTTCTCCCTGGGGAGACCACGGGCTTCTTTCGGAGCGCCTGCCCCGGGACGAAAAAGACAGGATGCCCCCCATCCTCCATGCCGCCGCGGGGGACGGGCTGGTGATCAGGCGGCAGGGGGACCGGGGGCTGTTTCTGGGCCGCCTGGGAACCTATGCCCGGCCGGCCCAGCTCCTCGAGGAAGACCCCCCTTGCCGCGCCGGGGACGTGATCTCCCCCTGCTGCTCCCTCACCGTCAGCCTCCGCGTCGCCGCCCGCAAAAAGAGCGCGGTGTATTTCGTGACCGCTTTTTCGGATGCGAAAGAAAAGCCGGAGGAAGCGGCCTGCTCCGTTTCCCGGGCCAAGGCCGCCTTTTCCCTGGCCGCCGCCCAAAACCTGATGACCGCCCGGATGCTGCGCCTGGACGCTCCTGCCCAGGCCCTGTACCAGCAGATGCTGGGGGCCCTGCTCTTTACCGGCCAGCCCCACCAGCAGGCTTTTCCCCCCGCCCCCCGCAGCGTCCTCTGGCGCTGGGGCGTGTCCGGCAATCTGCCTGTGCTTTTGGTGCGGGTGGAGGAAGACGCGGGGCAGGCCGTCATCCGCCACGCGCTGCGCTGCCACGCCTGGCTGCGGATGCGG
Organism: Clostridia bacterium; assembly: GCA_017550745.1. Lineage (GTDB taxonomy): Bacteria > Bacillota > Clostridia > Christensenellales > Aristaeellaceae > RUG563. The sequence goes on from JAFZOG010000186.1 coordinate 10,779, forward strand.
GGCGTGGCCTTTGACCTGTTGTTCTTCTGCCCGGAGGAAAAGGAATACGCCCGGCCCTGCCGGGACCGGGTGGCGCGATGCCTGCAGCTGAGCCGGGAAACGCTGGGCGCTCCCGGCGGCGTGCACCTGGCCTCCGGCACGGAAACGGAAGCCCTGGCCCTGGAAACGGCCGCCCGGCTGACCCTGCGCAGCGGCCGGGGCCTGCGGGAGCAGCTGAACGCTTTGAAGCTCAGGCTGCCGGACAGCGGGGAAAAAGCGCCGAGCCTTCCCGACCCCGTGCTGCCGGGCAGGCTGACCGCGGACAACGGCTTTGGCGGCTGCACCCACGACGGGGCTTACTGCGTCCATGCCCCCGCGCCCGTGCCCTGGCACATGCTGCTCTGCGGGCAGCGCTTCGGCACGGTGGTGTGCGAAACGGGCATCCTTTCTTCCTTTGCGGAGAACAGCCGCCTGGGACGCATCACCCGGGCCGTGCCCGACGTGTACCGGGGCGTGCCCAGCGAGGAAATCTACCTGACGGACGAAGAAGGCCGGGTGTGGCCCCTGGCCCGGTGCGCGGCGGTGTACGAGCCCGGCATGGCCGTCTATCACGGCATGGCGGGGGACATCCTCTGCCGCACCGAGGTGTTTTCCCACATAGAAAACCCCCTGGGCATCCGGACGGTGACGCTGCGATGCGAAAAGGAGCGGCAGGTCAGGCTGTATTGGGTGCTGCGCTTTGCCCTGGGGGAGCGCCCCGAAACCACCCGCTGCCTGGCAGGCGGCCCTATGGCATCCGCCTTCAGCGGCGATTTTCCCGGCGCGGCCTGGGCGGGGATGGAGGGCGGCCAGGCCCAGGCCCTCTGCCCCGCCTCCTGCTTCGGGATGGCGGGGGAGGCCGTGCCCCCGGCTTTGCTGGGCAGCGTGCCGGGGGTCGGCAGCGCGGCGCTGCTTCGCGCGGACCTCACGCTGGCGCCCCGGGAACCAAAGCGGGTCACCCTGGCCCTGGGCCATGCCGCCTGCGCGGACAGCGGGAAGGAAGCCTTTGGCGCCCTCCTTCGGCAGGGCCCCGCCGACGCGGCCCGGGCCGTGCGTTCCTTCTGGAGCGGGCGGCTTTCCAGGCTTTTGCTGTTCTCCTTTGACGACGTGCTGGGCCGCGCGATGAACCGGTGGCTGCCCTACCAGGTGACGGCGTCCCGGCTCATGGGCCGCACGGGGCCGTATCAGGCGGGCGGGGCCTTCGGCTTCCGCGACCAGCTGCAGGACTGCCTGGCCCTGCTGTACACGGACCCGGCCTTTGTCCGGCGGCACATCCTCCTGTGCGCCGGGCACCAGTACAAGGAAGGCGACGCGCAGCACTGGTGGCACCCGCCCCTGCGCGGCGTGCGCACCCGCGTCAGCGACGATAAGCTGTTTTTGCCGTACCTGACGGCGAAATATATCGAAGCGGCGGGGGATGAAAGCATCCTGGCCGAAGAGATCCCCTACCTGGAATCCCCGCCCCTGACCGAAGGGGAAGATGACCGCTACGAGGAACCCGCCACCACCTCCTGGACGGAGCCCCTGCTTTCCCACTGCCTGCGGGCCATCGACGCCGTGGGCTTCGGAGCGCACGGCCTGCCCCTCATGGGCGGCGGCGACTGGAACGACGGCATGAACCGGGTGGGCGGGGAAAGCGTGTGGCTGGCCTTCTTCCTCGCGCTGGTCCTGCAAGCTTTCGCGCCTTATTGTCCAGCGGAAACAAAAGAAAAATACCGGGCACTGCGGCGGCGGATCCTGGACAATGCGGAAAGCGCCTGGACGGGGCAGTGGTATCTCCGCGCCTGGTACTCGGGCGGCGCGCCGCTGGCCGGCCCGGACACGGCCCCGCCCCGCATCGACCTCATCACCCAATGCTTCGCCGTGCTGGGCGGCGCGCCCAGGCACCACGCCCGGGCCGCCCTGGCGGCGGCAGTGGACCGGCTGTACTGCCGGCAGGCGGGCATCGTGAAGCTGCTGGACCCGCCCTTCACCCCGGAGGAAAACGCGGGCTACATCGGCGCGTACCTGCCGGGCGTGCGTGAAAACGGCGGGCAGTACACCCACGCCGCGCCCTGGCTCATCCTGGCCCTGTGCCGTGTGGGGGAAAACGCCCTGGCCTGGGAAATCGCCCGGGCCCTCCTGCCTGAACGCCGGGCGGACACGAAAGAAAAGGCCCTCATCTACAGGGCCGAGCCCTATGTGCTCTGCGGCGACGTCTACGCGGGGGAGAACCTGGGCCGCGGCGGCTGGAGCTGGTACACCGGCAGCGCCGCCTGGCTGTACTGGGTGATCCTCACCGAGCTTTTGGGCTTTGAAAAGCGCGGGGACAGGGCCCGGCTGCATCCCCTCCGGGAGGAGGGCATGGACTCCTTTACCCTCATCTACCGCTTCGGCACCGCGAATTACCATTTCACCGCCGCGCCGGACTGCCTCTTCCCTGCCCTGGACGGCGTGAAATCCGATGACGGCTGGGTGGCCCTCGTTTCGGACGGCAAAACCCATGAGGCAAGGTTCCCCCTGCGCTGACGCTTCCTTTTCCTGGCGGGGCCAGGTATTAGGGGGGAACGCTGGGGCTGTTCGCCCCAGACCCGAACCAGGGGCCTGAGGCCCCTGGACCCGCAATCACGGAAGTTACTTGATATTGAAAACGTAATTTGTTCCCGCAGTTTCTTGAGAAGGATAGAGAAACTTTCGACGTCATGCTTCTGGCCCGGCGGCTGAAAGCCGCCTGACCGGACGCAAAGCGTCCGGTGAAAGCCAGGGAAAAGCCCTGGGGGGAAAGCTCGCTTTTCCCCCCAGGGCTTTTTCCAGCCTTTCATGGGCCAGAAGCCGCTAACTTCCGTATCCCCAAATCGACTGGCGAAAATTGCTGATTCTATCCAACGAAGCGATTTCGCCTATTGGAGTCCAGAGGACGAAGTCCTTTGGCGCAGGTCTGGGCGCGCGGAGCGCCCAGCGTTCCCTTTGCCGGATGGTTTACTGCTGAATAAAAACCCTGCTTGGCTGGGATTTTGTTTTTGATGACAACCGGCGTGAACGGTGGTATAATAACGGCAGGCCCGAATGGGTACATACCCAGCGTTAAGCGGCGATGATTCTCAATGAAAGCGGAGGAAGCCAGTGAAGTATCTGCGCAGATTGGTGTGGTATCTCACGTCCCGGCTGCTGATTTTATTTTGCGTGCTGGGGCTGATGACCATGGCGTTTTATTTTTCCATGAACGCGACCAACATTTACATCATTCTCAAGGACGGGATGGCGAAGCGGGCCCAGGTGGTGATGATGGGCGCGGAGGAGGATTTAAGCGCTTATTTTTCCCCCGCCTATCTGGAGCGGGACCCGCTGCTGATCGAGGCGCGGAGCGGCCAGTCCGCGTACCAGCGGTTTTATGCCATCACGGGCTTTGACCACCGGATCAGCCTGGACTCCTTCTGGTGCTGGCCCTGGGAGGACACGGCCCGGGTCACGATCACGGAGCGCATCCCCGCCATCGACGGAAAGCTGAAATCCTCCGCCCGGGAGGAAGCGGCGGCGGCGGGGGTAAGCCTGACCACGCCCAAATGGCAGGCCACCCAGTACAACGTGCTGCTGAGCCGGGAAAACGGCCAGTGGCGCATCCGGAACCTGACCACGGTGAAGGTCATTGAGAATCCGTAGGAAAGCATATGCCAAAGTTGTATCTTGCCCCCATGGCGGGGATCACGGACCAGGTGTACCGCCGCCTGTGCTTTGAGCAGGGCTGCGACTGCGCCACCACGGAAATGGTCAGCGCCCAGGGCTACCTGACCGCGCCGCCGGAGAGGAACGCCTATCGGTTCCTGCTGGCCCGCTTCCCGGAGGAGGGCCCCCTGGCGGTGCAGATCTTCGGCAGCGAGCCCGGCTTCATGGCCCGGGCGGCAGCCCGGCTGACGGACCTGGGGCTGTTCTCGTCCGTCGACATCAATATGGGCTGCCCGGCCCAGAAGGTGGTGGGCGGGCAGTCCGGCAGCGCCCTGATGAAGGACCCCGCCCTGGCCGCAAGGATCGTATACGGGGTGAAACGGGCCACGACACTGCCGGTGACGGTGAAAATGCGCCTGGGCTGGGACGCGGAACACAAAAACGCCGTCCCCTTCGCCCGGCTGCTGGAGCAAAGCGGCGCTGACCTGCTCACCGTCCACGGGCGCACCCGGGCGCAGCAGTACGCCGGGAAGGCGGACTGGGACGCCATCGGCGAGGTGAAGCGGGCAGTAACCATTCCCGTGATCGCCAACGGCGACATCGTGGACGGAAGCAGCGCCCTGGACGCCCTGCGCGTCACCGGCTGCGACGGCCTGGCCATCGGCCGCGGGGCGCTGGGCAACCCCTGGATCTTTTCGCAGATCAAGGCCGCCATGGCAGGCGCGCCTTACACGCCCCCGCCCTTCTCCCAGGTGATCGACACCGCCATGCGCCAGGCCCGGGAAATGGCGGCCTGGAAGGGCGAACGCAGCGCCCTGCTGGAAATGCGCAAGCACTTCGCCTGGTACACCGCCGGGCGGCGCAGCTCGGCCCAGGTGCGCACGAAGGTGAACCTGGCCTCCTCCTTCCGGGAGGTGGAGGACCTGCTGAGGACCCTGGACCACTGAACCAAAAACGCATCCATACACAAGGAGGAAACGAAGATGAAAAAAGCAATCTGCCTGCTCATGGCCCTGTCGCTCCTGTGCGCCTGCGCCCACGCCCTGGCCGGGGCGGAAACCGCCGCCCTGGGCAAGCCCTTCCAGGACTTTACCGTGACCACCATCGACGGGGAAGAATTTACCCTGTCCAAGGCCCTGGCCCAATACGAGGCGGTGTACATCAACCTGTTCGCCACCTGGTGCCCGCCCTGCGCGTATGAATTTCCCGCCATGCAGGAGGTTTATGAGGAATACCGCGACCGGGTGGCGGTGATCGCCATCTCTGTGGAGGAGACCGACAGCGTAAAGAAGCTGGCGGACTACCGGGCTTCCAAAGGGCTGACGCTGCCCATGGCTTCCGCCGGAAGCGATTGGATCATCCGGTACACCCAGCTCGAGGCCATTCCCATGAGCCTCCTGGTGGACCGCTCCGGCACGCTTGTCTTTCAGCACGTTGGCATGATCAGCGACCCGGCGGATTTCAGAAGCATGTTCGACGCGGCGCTGCCCGCGGCGGCCGGGGATTGATTCCCGCCGCTGTTTTCCGTCTTCCCCCTGTTTCCTCCGGCAGGGGGAAGACTGCGGTTTTGGCCTTTTCGACGATCTGTGTTTAAGACTGTCCTAAGGCTCCTGTGCTATTTCATTCCATGAATCCATCAAACAGTAAGGCGGGAGGCAGCATGCACATTCTTCTGGCAGAGGACGAACAGGCGATGGCCGAGGCGATCGCCGCTTTTCTGCAATATCACCAATACACCGTGGACTGGGTGGACAACGGCACGGACGCCTATGACCAGGCCAGCCGCATCCCCTACGACGGGCTGATTTTAGACATCATGATGCCGGGCATGGACGGCCTTTCTGTGCTGAGCCGCCTGCGCCGGGACGGGAAAACCGTGCCCGTGCTGCTCCTGACCGCCAAGGGGGAGGTGGAGCACCGGATCGCGGGCTTCGAGCAGGGGGCGGACGACTACCTGCCCAAGCCCTTTGACATGACCGAGCTGCTGATGCGCGTAAAGGCCATGCTGCGGCGGCGCGACGCTTACCATTCCGACCTGCTGACCCTGGGGGATATGACGCTGGATCAAAGCAGGTGCCTGCTGTCCGTGGGTTCGGCCTCCGCTTCCCTGAGCCGGCGGGAATACCAGCTGATGGAATTTCTGATGAACAATCCCGGCATCTACTTCTCCGCCGACACGCTGCTGGACCGGGTGTGGGGCATGGACGCCATCATCGAGCAGGGCACGGTGTGGGTGCATATCTCCTACCTGCGCAAGAAAATGGCAGCCCTGGGCGCCCACGCGGTGATCCAGTCCAAGCGCGGCATCGGCTACGCGCTGGAGGAGACCCCATGAAGCGATACTACCGCAGGCGCATCATCGCCTCCGCCATGATGGCGTTCCTGATCCTGCTGTTCGTCGTCATCGGGGGCATCCTGCTGTTCAGCTTTCTGCAGAGCGAACGCACCACCGACCAGACGGTGCAGCTTCTTCTGTCGCCCCCGGCGGCAGAGCAGCGGCCCTTCGGCGGCCGGGACTTTCCGGGCTTTATGGACAGCGCGCCGGGCCAGACGCCCCTCCTTTCCGCCTTCTATGAAATCGAGACCGACGCGGAGGGAAAGATCCTGCGGGCAGAGCTGCGGGGCTTTTCGGAGGATACGGACGCCGACATGCAGTCCTACGTGGACCGGATCTTTGCCCGGGGGAAGGACAGCGGCAAGCTGGACGCCTTTAAGTACGGCCGGGCGCAGGAAGAAAACGGCAATTACCGGGTGATCCTGGTGAACATCTCCATTCAGCTGGGCATGCTGTACGCCATGCTCAGAAGCGCCCTGATCATCGGCGCGGGGCTGTCGGTGCTGCTGCTGATCATCCTGCTGCCTGTGTCCTCCAAGGCGGCGGCGCTGATCCTGCAAAACATGGAAAAGCAAAAGCAGTTCATCACCGACGCGGGGCACGAGCTGAAAACCCCCGTGGCCGTCATCCGCTCCAACCTGGACGTGATGGAGCTGCTGGACGGCAAGACCAAATGGAGCGGCAACATCCGCAGCCAGGTGGACCGGCTGGAGGGGCTGGTGAAGCAGCTGCTTCTTTTGGCCCGGCTGGACGAAAAGCAGTGGACGGGGAAGACCGAAATCATCGACCTGACCCATCTGCTGAAGGATGAAATGGATATCTACCGGGACGAGGCGGCGCAGCGGGAGCTGAAATTCTCCGCCGACATCGCGTCCGGCCTGCGGGTGACCGGCGACAGGGCCGCCCTGAGCCAGATGGTGCACGCCGTGATGGACAACGCCATGCAGTATACCCCCTCCGGCGGCAACGTGTGGGTGAAATGCGTCCGGGAGAAAAAGCAGCTCCGCTTTGACATTACCAACACCGTGGACACACTGCCCCAGATCCCCGCCGACCGCCTCACCGACCGCTTCACCCGCGGCGATACCGCCCGCTCCCGCAAGACCGGCGGCACCGGCATCGGCCTTTCCACCGCCAAGAGCGTGGCCGAAATGTGCCACGGCTCCATCGAAATCAAATACCTCACCGACACCATGTTTGAGGCGGTGATCCTGCTGCCCGCCGCGTGACAGAGGCTGTCGAAAAAGTATTTTCGACACCCTTCGAATGAAAATGGAATCGGGATTCCTTTTTCATTCGAAGCTTCCAAAGGGTTTTTCGGCAATCTGAAATGTGCTGAAAAACTCTTTTATTTTTTTGCCGATCTTAAGACTCTCATAAGGAAGGCCCTTTACAATCAAGCCATCCTCACGGAAGGAGAGAAACGAACGGCCATGGATTATCGGCATGAAATCAAGCACTACATCACGGCGGCGGACGCCACGGCCATCCGGCAGAACCTGTCCGCAGTGGCTTCCATCGACGTCCACGCGCAGAAGGAAGGGTGCTACCGGATCCGCAGCCTGTACTTTGACGATCTGAACAACACCGCCCTGTGGGAAAAGCTGGACGGGGTGAACGAGCGGCGCAAGTTCCGCATCCGGTATTACAACGACGACCTGTCCTACATCATGCTGGAATGCAAGGTGAAGCGGGACAACGTGGGCTGCAAGCTCCAGGAAAGGCTGACGGAGGATGAGCTCCGCCGCATCATGGCGGGGGACATCGGCTGGCTGGTCTCCAGCGGGCGGCCGCTGCTGGCAGTGCTGTATGTGGAGATGAAGACAAAGGGCTTAAAGCCCAAATGCGTGGTGGAATACATGCGCGTGCCCTTCGTGTACGGCCCGGGCAACGTGCGCGTGACCATCGACTGGAACATCCGCACCGGCCCCCCCGGGCAGTTCATGGATCCCAAGGGCCTGACGCTGCCGGTGGAAAACAATCCCATGCTGCTGGAAGTCAAGTGGGACGAATACCTGCCGGGCATCATCCGCCGGGCCACCGCGCTGAAAAGCCGCGGCCCCACCGCGTTTTCCAAGTACGCCGCGTGCAGGGTGTACGGGTAAACAGCTTTCAACCATAAAACGATCAAAAAGAATTGGAGGATTCGACCATGACTTTTAACGATATTTTCAAGTCCAGCTACCTGGAGAATGTGACCGCCGTTTCCCTGCCCGATATGGCGCTGGCCCTGGCGCTGAGCTTCTGCCTGGGGCTGTTCATTTACTTCGTGTACAAAAAGACCTACTCCGGCGTCATGTTCAGCCGCACCTTCGGCGGCTCCCTGGTGGCCATGACGATGATCACCACCATGGTCATCCTGGCCGTCACCTCCAACGTGGTTTTGTCCCTGGGCATGGTGGGCGCCCTGTCCATCGTGCGTTTCCGCACCGCCATCAAGGAGCCCATGGACATCGCCTTCCTCTTCTGGGCCATCGCGGGCGGCATCGTGCTGGCGGCGGGCATGCTTCCCCTGGCCATCGTGGGCAGCATCATCATCGGCCTGATCATGATCGTGTTCTGCAACCGGAAAACCGTTGAAAAGCCCTTCATCGCCGTCATCACCTGCGAGAACGCCGAAGCTGAAAACAAGGTGACCCAGTACCTGAACAGCCAGGTGAAAAAGGCCGTCGTGAAGAGCAAGAGCGCCCAGAAGGGCAACATCGAGCTGAGCTACGAGGTTTCCCTCAAGAGCGACGACACCGGCTTCATCACCAATCTGTCCGATATGGAAGGCGTGGGCAGCGCCGTGCTGGTGAGCTATAACGGCGATTACATGGGGTGATGGACATGCTGAAAAGCAAAGCCATTGACCGGATCGGGTGCATCGCCCTGGCCGTGATGCTGGCGCTGACCTGCGTCGTTTGGGCGGGCAAAGCCTCCGCCGGCAGGCAGACCACCGTGACCGTGGGGTATGAAGGGCTGTTTGACCAGAGCTATGTGCATACCATCGACATCGAGATGGACGACTGGGACACCTTCATCGCCAACGCCACTCAGGAAGCCTACACCGAATGCAACGTGACCATCGACGGGGAAAAGATCTCCAACGTGGGCATCCGCGGCAAGGGCAACACGTCCCTTTCCTCCGTGTCCTCCATGGGCAGCCAGAAGTATTCCTTCAAGATCGAGTTCAACCAGTACGTGAAGGGCAAGACCTATAAGGGCCTGGATAAGCTGAGCCTGAACAACCTGATCTACGACAGCACCATGATGAAGGACTACCTGGCTTACACCCTGATGGCCCGGGCAGGCGTGCCCTCGCCCCTGTGCAGCTACATCCAGGTCACCGTCAACGGCGAGCCCTGGGGCCTGTACCTGGCGGTGGAAGGCGTGGAAGACGGCTTCATGGAGCGCAACAACATGACCACCGGCGAGCTGTATAAACCCGACAGCATGAGCTTCGGCGGCGGCCGCGGCAACGGGCGCGACTTTGACTTTGACCAGTTCCGCGTGAAAGAGGACGAGGACGAAGCCGGTTCTGAATCCACGGAAACCGGCGGCGGGGAAACCGCGGCGCAGCAGCCCCAAACCCAGCAGGATGATTTCGGCGGTTCCTCCGGCGCTTCCTTCGGCGGGCAGATGCCCGAAGGGTTCTCCATGCCCGAAGGGATGACCGTGCCGGAGAACGGGCAGGGCTTCTCCATGCCCGAGGGCATGACCTTGCCGGAAGGCTTCCAGGCCCCGGAGAGCACGGAAGAAACAGCCGACTCTTCTGACCGGCGCGGCCCCGGCGGATTCGAAATGCCCACCAATATGAACTTCAATATCGGCGGCGGCATGTTCAACTTCGGCATGGGCAGCAGCGACGTGAAGCTGCAATACATCGACGACGATCCGGACAGCTATTCCAATATCTTCAACAACGCCAAGACGGACGTGAGCAAGCGGGACAAGGCCCGCCTGATCGAAACCCTGAAAACCCTGAACAGCGACAGCGCCCAGGACGCCGTATATACCGATGAGGTGATCTCCTATCTGGCGGTGCATGACTTCCTCCAGAACGGCGACAGCTACACCGGCATGATGGTGCACAACTACTATCTCTATGAGGAAGACGGCAAGCTGGCCATCATCCCCTGGGACTACAACCTGGCCTTTGGCGGCATGAGCGGGGCAGACGCCTCCTCCACCGTCAACAGCCCCATCGACAACCCGGTCAGCAACGGAACCGGCACCGACCGGCCCCTCATCAGCTGGATCCTGACGGATGAGGAAGCATTGGAGAAATACCACGCGGTCTACAGCCAGTTCATCGCGGACACGGTGGAAAGCGGCTGGCTGGCCGGCGAAATCACCCGGGTTTCCGAAATGATCCGTTCCTATGTGGAAGCGGACGAAAACAGCTTCTACACCGTGGAAGAATTTGACACGGGCATTGAAAACCTGCAGGCGTACTGCGCGCTGCGCGGCGAAAGCGTGCGCGGCCAGCTGGAGGGAACCATTCCTTCCACTTCCAGCGGGCAGAGGGCCGATTCCTCCGCGCTGGTCGACCCGGGCGACCTGAGCATCAGCGCCATGGGCTCCATGAACAGCGGCAATGGCGGCGGCGGCTTTGGCGGAGGCGGCTTCGGCGGCGGAATGCCGTCCATGCCCAGCGGCGGCTTCTCCATGCCCTCCGGCACCCAGATGCCCACGCAGGGCGGCACGGAAGGGCAGACCTCTGAGAATCCCTTCGGCGGCAGCGACGGCGGGCAGTCCAGCGGCGCTCCCGCCGCCCAGCAGGATACAGCTGCCGGAGCAGACGGCCAATTCCCCGGCAGCCAGGGAAGCCCGGCAGGAACCGAAGAGCAAGGAAAGACAACGGATGCCCAGGCAGAGACAGGGGAAACCGTGACGCAGACAGCGGAAACCGAAAGCCAGGCGGAGCCCGCCGAAACGGAAGACCCGGCGAAATCCGGGGACGCGCGGACGGATTCCGGAAGAAGCCGCGGCGGTTTCAATCGGGAAGACTTCAACTTTGACCCCAATTTCCAGGCATCCCAAGCCAACAGCGGCATGTCCTGGGTCACCTTCGGCATCTATGCCGCCGCGCTGATCCTGGCCATCCTCCTGGTGGCCCGGGCGCCGGGGAAAGAAAACTGATTTCATTTGAACAACAAACCGGAGCGGAAACGCCTGCCACGGCATCCGCTCCGGTTTTTTCCCGCTGCCCTTGGTTTCATTCTATCGCGGCGCCCTGTATCAGGTCAGTCCGCGTTCAGCTCCCCCCAGGCCCGCTGAAGGCCGTCGATGATGTTCAGGTGCTGGGGGCAGGCCGCTTCGCACGCGCCGCAGGCGATACATTTGTCCGCGCCGTGATCGTTCCGCTTGATCTGGCTGAAGCCCCAATCCGTTTTGGGATCCGTATTGTACAGGGAAACCTGGTTCCACGCGGAAAAGACGCCGGGGATGTTCACGCCGTTGGGGCAGGGCATGCAGTAGCGGCAGCCGGTGCAGCCGATCTTGGTGCGGCTGAGATAGGCGGCCCGCACGTCGTCCATGAGCTTTAATTCCTCCGCGCCCATGATGCCCGGCGCCACGGTGTCGAAGATGCGCAGGTTTTCCTCGATCTGCTCCTTTTCGTTGCAGCCGGACAGCACCACCGAAACCTCCGGGTGATTGCACAGCCACCGGAAGGCCCACTCCACGGCGGAGCGCTTCACCGGGAAAGCGTCGTAGAGCGCCTGCACGTTATCCGGCGCTTTGGCCAGCCTGCCGCCCAGCAGCCCTTCCATGATGACCACGGGAATGCCCTTGCCGCCCGCCAGCTCCAGGCCCCTGGTGCCCGCCTGGTTGTTGATGTCCATGAAGTTGTACTGGATCTGCACCATGTCCCAGTCCCAGTCGTTGAGGATATATTCAAACTGGTCGTAGGGGCCGTGGAAGGAAAAGCACTTATAGCGGATCCTGCCCGCTTTTTTCATGTCGTCAAAGAAGGCGGGGGCGCCGATGGCCTTGAAGCCCTCCCACTTTTCCCTGTTGATGCCGTGCATCAGATAAAAATCGATGTGGTCGGTCTGCAGCTTTTCCAATTCTTCCTTTAGCAGGGCTTCCATGCTGGCCCGGTCGTACACGGCCTCGAAGGGCATTTTGGTGGCGATGGTCACCTTATCGCGGTAGCCGTCCCGGAGGGCCTTGCCCAGCACGGTTTCGGAGGTCTTGTTCAGGTACACGTAAGCGGTGTCCAGATACGTCACGCCGCCGTCGATGGCCTTGCGGATCAGGGAAATCGCTTTCTGCTCGTCGATCACGCTGTCCCCGGAGGCCGCGCCGTTAAAGCGCATGCAGCCCAGGCCGAAAGCCGAGGTTTGGATGCCCAGTTTTCCCATGGTGCGATACTTCATTTGTCTCTTCCTCCTGTTTCCTTGGGGCGTCATAGGCGGACGCCGATCATCTCCGCAAAGCATCTGTTCAGGGCGGACCAGTCCGGGTTCCTGTCGTCGGGTAAGGAGCGGCTGATGGTTCTCTGGTTTTCCAGCTCCGTTTGGATGAAATCCCTTACGGCGGGGATGTGGGGGAGGTATTCTCCCTCGGTGGTGGCCTTCTTCTTCTCCAGCAGCTCGCCGATGGCGGCCCGGAGGGCGGGGGCCATGTCCATTTTCAGCAGGTCGTCAAACAGCACGGGGGGCGGGCAGTGGTACCGCTCGATGTACTGCGCGGCAAGCAGCGGGCGCAGGGCGTAGAAATACTTCTTGTACCGCACGGTGTCCTGGGTCAGGTGATCCGCCCAGGTGTTCATGGCGATGCCGAAATAGTGGTGCACCGCGGATTTTTCCGAAAAGTAACCGTTGGCCACCTTGCGGACGGTGTCCCATTCAGGGGTGGTGCGGTACACCACGGGGGAGCCGCTCCACTCGTAGAGCGTGGCGTTTCCCCGGCCAAACTGCTTCATGGCCTTGCGCAGGTCCCAGCCGTTGATATCCAGCACCTCGTCCAGCTGCCATTCGATCACGTCCCGGGGCTCGTCCAGGCGCAGGTAGTCCGCCCTGGGCATCACGTACACGAACCGCACGTCATAATCGCTGTCCGGGGAGGCAAAGCCCCAGGCGCGGCTGCCCGACTCCACGGCGTGCAGCACCCGCGCCCCGTATTTTTCCTCGATCTTTTTCAGTTCTTCCAGGATGATTTCTTTCATATTCATACTTGCTCCCTCACCGCCTGCCGGTTGATATGCTCCACGAAAGCCCCCACTTTGTCCAGATCCGGCTCGTCGGGCAGGGTGGTTTCTTTCGCGGCTTCCCGGAAGCGGTTTTCGTATTCGTCCAGAATTTCATAAAAGGCGGGATCCAGCGTGCCGTCCGCAAGCATGTATTCCCCGTTGCGGATCTTCATCAGCAGCGGCAGCTCCTGCTGGCGGCAGATGACGATCCTGTGCTCCTTTAGGATGTCGATCGCCGTCATGAGCAGGCGGATCAGGTGCATGGCGTGCTTGTTCAGGTGGTTCTCGTCCTTCTTGCGGTTCCGCTGGCCGATCCTGTCGTAATCCCGCACCACGTTGCGCAGGGTATCCAGCACGCTGTTGTAATCCCGCAGGGGCAGGTGCTGATAGCTGGCGTCCACGAAGATTTCCGTGTCCATCTGAGGCGTCACGGCCCGGTCGATATACAGCCGGATGGCGCCCTGGCCCACCCGGGGATTCCTGCGGTTGAAATCGTCCATGGCGTTCTGCACGGAATGCAGGATGTGCTTTTCCCGGTCGGCCTGCGGCAGGGCGTCCCGGGCGATGGCATTCTGCAGGCGGCGCAGCTGGGCGCTGGCGTAGCCGCCGAAGGCCTTGATGGCGCGCTTGGAGAGGAACAGCTCCTGGTTTTTCAGCAGTTCTTCCCCCAGGGGCGTCATGACCATATATTTTTCCCGGGGCAGGCCCAGGATCTCGCAGCTGTTGGGATTGCATTCCAGCAGCAGCTTCACCAGCTTGCAAAAGCCGTACACCACGGTGTCCGTCTTTTCGTCCACGTACTGCTCGAATTCCGTCAGGCCCAGCAGGTCGGAAGGCCGCTGCATCGCCACGCCGCGGAAATCCACGTCGCTGCCCTCCCGGTTGGTGCCGTACCCGTAGCTGCCGGACAGGCCCAGCAGCATGACGCGGCTGCCCAGGTGCTCGTTTTCCCGCAGAAAGGAATAGTCGCCGCTTTGGAGTAACTGCTCAAAATCAGGCATACGCTTACCTCTGTTTATTATAAATGATTTCCCGCCCGGCTTCAAGGTAAAAAGCTCCCCCCGTTCCCAGGCGGGGGGAGCTTTCGTTACGATTCAGGTATTCCTGGGGGAACCGCTCTTTGATGCCCAAAGAGCGGTTCCCCCAGCCCCCTTCCGAGAAAGGCTGTAGAAAAGGAAAAGCTTTTACTGTAAGGCTCACCCTACTGTGTTTGTTTTTCTTTATGGCTTTCTTGGAAAGGGATCTGGGGGAAACCATTCTTTGACCTCCAAAGAATGGTTTCCCCCAGATATATGAATAGTAACGAGCTTTCAAGCCGGTCAGCGGTTACCGCTGAAAGGCATAAGCGCGGAGGGTATAGATGTCCTTCGCCGTAGCGGCGGCGATATCCACCACTTCGCCCTTGCGGTTGTAGCTCACGATCCAATCGCCCTGGAGGGTAACGAAAGCGCGGTCATACTTGGTGCCCATGGCGCGGTTCCAGTCGTCCACGCACGCATAGTAAAGCCACGGGGCCAGTTCATTGTACACCACGCCCAGCTGATAGCTGTGGCGGGTGGTCAGCACGGAAGCCGTCAGGTCAGAGGACACGGCAAGCTCCACCAGTTCATATTCGCTGGGCCAGTTGGCATACAGCTTGTCAACGGGCTTGGTCAGGGTGACGGTCACCTTATCGCCCTTCGTCTTGACCTTCATGCCGGCGAAGGTATCCACACCGGGCACGGCGGCCGCCAGAGCGGGGATGCAGGAGCACAGAAGCACCACGGCAAGAATCAGAGCTGTAATCTTTTTCATCGTAATAATCTCCTCTTCCATTATTTGATTGACCACGTATTTCGGACTTATGATCATGCATATTTTATCTTATTTGGATAAATACGTCAAGAAAAGAATTATGAACAGCTCTTAAACGCTATTACATTTTTATTAAATTTTGTTCTTAATTTCGTAAAATATAGCCAAATAAAGCCTCCCCTCCGGCCGCTTGACGGCAAACGGCGCGCCCCTCCCCCGACAGGCTTTCCGCGACGTTCAATATCAGGAATCCGACAAAAAAAGTAACTATTCAGGCATCGAGGAAAGTTGCAAGGGGTTACGCTGGGCGCTCCGCGCGCCCAGATCCGCAGCCTCAAAGGCCCCTGGTTCGGGTCTGGGGCGAACAGCCCCAGCGTTCCTCTTGCCTGTTTACTAATAGCCTAATGGCAACATAAAAATTAAAAAAATACAGCCATGTCCGCGGTGCGCCCTTGTATCCGGCGGTTGCTTGTGTTACACTGTTCTGTGGCGCCAGCCGGTTTATGCTGCGCGGGAAGGATTTGTTCGGATGGTTGAGAAGTGGGGCATCCCCGTTACGCCCATTACCGGGAAGAAAAAGCCCCGGACGGTATACGTTTATCTGCCCAAAGCGGCAGCGAAGGACCCGGAGGCCCGGTTCCCGGTGCTGTACATGTTCGACGGCCACAACGTGTTTTTTGACCAGGACGCCACGTATGGAAAGAGCTGGGGCATGGGAAAATATCTGGACAGGACCCGGGCGCGGCTGATGGTGGTGGCTGTGGACTGCGACCACCGGCCCCCCAACGGCAGGCTTTCCGAGTATTCCCCCTTCACCTTCCGGGATGAGGAATTCGGCCATGTGACGGGCCGGGGCAAGCTGTTCATGGACTGGCTGACGGAGGAATTAAAGCCTGCCATCGACGCGCGCTACCCCACGCTGCCCGGCCGGGAGCACACCTGGATCTGCGGCAGCAGCATGGGGGGGCTGATGAGCCTGTACGCCGTGACGTGCTACAACCGCGTGTTCAGCCGGGCGGCGGCGCTGTCGCCCTCGGTGGATCTGGTGAAGGGCAAAATGGTGCCCCTCATTCAGGAAGCGGACTTTGCCCCCGGCACGGTGGTCTATATGGACTATGGCTCCCGGGAGATGCGGGGCCAGCCGGGGGTGCTGCGCAATTTCACGCGCACCGCAAGCGCGCTGATGGAGCAGGGCGTGTTCGTCACCAGCCGCATCGTGCCCAACGGCGACCACTGCGAGGAATGCTGGGAGGAGCAGATCCCGCTGTTTATGAAAGTACTGCTGTATAACAGGGAGTGAGAAATCGGATGGAGATTCAGTATTTCAAGGAATACAGCCCTGCGCTGGACCGCGACATGGAAATGAAGGTATGGGGCCACGCGGGGCGGCCCGTGCTGTTTATCCCCTGCCAGAACGGAAGGTTTTTCGACTTTGAGAATTTCCACATGCTGGAGGTGTGGCAGCCCTGGATCGACGCGGGGCGGGTGATGGTGTTCGCCATCGACACCATCGACCAGGAAACCTGGAGCGACACCTGGGGCGACCCCGGCCACCGCGCCTGGATGCACGAGCGCTGGATGAGCTTTATCTTTGACGAGGCGGCCCCCTTCATCCAGGACATGGCGAGGAAGAAGAACGGCTGGGACGGCAGCCCCGGCATCATCGCCTTCGGCTGCTCCCTGGGCGCGACCCACGCGGCCAACCTGTTCTTCCGCCGGCCCGACCTGTTCGACGGCCTGCTGGCCCTGAGCGGCATTTACACCGCTTCCTACGGCTGGGGCGATTACATGGACGAGCGGGTGTACCTGAACAGCCCCGTGGATTACCTGGGCGGCATGCCCAGCGGCCACCCCTTTATTGAGCGGTACAATAACAACCGCGGCATCATCGTGGTGGGCCAGGGCCCCTGGGAAATCCCGGAAACCACCTTCCAATTGAAAGGCATCTGCGAGTCCAAGGGCATCGGGGTCTGGTTCGATATCTGGGGCTATGACGTGCGCCATGACTGGGACTGGTGGTATGCGCAGGTGAAGTACCATGTGCCGCATTTGCTGGAAGGCTGAGCAGCAGAGTTCAGATAATATAGTGAACCAATGATCGGTTCCTGATTGTTCAGACATTATGATCTGTACTCTCCTGAACCCAACAATCATCTTTACATAAGAAAGGATCACCAAAATGGCAAACTTTATCTTTATCTCCCCCAACTTCCCCACCAACTACTGGAAATTCTGCCGCGAGCTGAAAAACAACGGCCTGCGCGTGCTGGGCATCGGCGACCAGCCCTGGGAAGAAATGTCCCAGGAACTTAAGGACAGCCTGAGCGAATACTACAAGGTGGGCAGCCTGGAAAACTACGATGAGGTTTACCGCGCCGTGGCGTGGTTCATCCACAAATTCGGCCGGGCGGACTGGATCGAGAGCAACAACGAATACTGGCTGGAGCGGGACGCCATGCTGCGCACGGACTTCAACGTGCAAAGCGGCTTCCAGGTCAGCGACCTGGCCCGCATCAAGTACAAGAGCGGCATGAAGGAATACTACCAGGCCGCGGGCATCCGCACGGCGCGGTACCACATCGTGGACAACTTTGACAACTGCAGGGCCTTCATCAGCGAGGTGGGCTATCCCGTGATCGTGAAGCCCGACAACGGCGTGGGCGCCAACGACACCTACAAGCTGAACAGCGACGGGGAGCTGTGGAGCTTCCTCAACGACAAGCATCCCAACGTCCGCTATATCATGGAGGAATTCGTCACCGCCGAGGTGAACAGCTACGACGCCATCATCGACAGCAACGGCAACCCCCTCTTTGAAACCGGCAACGTGAGCCCCATTTCCATCATGGACATCGTGAACAACAACGACAATTCCATCTATTATATCGTCAAAAACCTGGCCGACGACGTGCGCGCCGCGGGCCGGGCGGCGGTGAAGAGCTTCGGGGTGAAGAGCCGCTTCGTGCATTTCGAGTTTTTCCGCCTGACCAAGGACCAGCCCATGGGCAAAAAGGGCGACGTGGTGGCGCTGGAAGTGAACATGCGCCCCTGCGGCGGGTTCTCCCCGGACATGATGAACTACGCCAACAGCACCGACGTGTACAAGATCTGGGCGGACATGATCGCCTTCAACTGCTCCACCAAGCCCCAGGGCCAGCACTTCTTCTGCGCCTTCGCGGGCCGCAGGGACGGCAAGCCCTTCCAGATGGGCCATGAGGAATTCGCCGCCAAGTACGCCGGCCAGATACGCATGATGGAGCGTATGCCCGACGCCCTTTCCGGCGCCATGGGCAACCAGATGTACATCGCCGTGTTCCCCACGGAGGAAGAAATGAACCAGTTCTACGCCGACGCCGTTCGGTGCTGGTAAAACCGGTCGGAGGAAAACACGGATGAAGCGATTATTGGCATGGCTGCTGGCGGCGGCGTTTTTCCTGGCCCCGCTGCAGATGGGCCGGGCGGAGGAAATCTCGTATACGGCCACGGTGAACACCAGCAGCCTGCATCTGCGCAAGGAGCCGGACGCGTCTTCCAAGGTGCTTGCCACCTACAGCAGGGGCAAGGAAGTGACCGTGCTGGAAAACGACGGCGAATGGTGCATGGTGCAGGTGGGCGGAAAGGCCATCGGCTACATGATGACCAAATATCTGGACATCAAAGCGAATTACACCCACATGGGCTGGGGCAGAACCCCGGACGACGGCACGGTGCTGAACCTGCGCTCCGAAGCCGGTTCCGACGCGCAGGTGGTGTATAAGGCCATGAGCGGCGTATCGGTGGAGCTGGTGGAGGAGCAGGGCGCGTGGTACCGCGTGCGGCTGAACGACAAACTGGGCTGGCTGGAAAAGCGCCAGGTGGCGGTGATTGAAGGGGATTATTCCCCGGGCTACACCACCCAGGACCACACCGACGAAATCACGGCCGCCCGGATGGCCTCCGCCCCGCGGGCTTTCGGCAGCACCGCCTCGGTGAGCCGCCGGGAAGGGGATTTCACCTATTCCATCACCTACCCCGTCACCGGCATTTCCGCGGCGGACGAGCGCGTCATCTCCTGGACGCGGGATACCCTGCGCGCCTTTGAGGCGGACTACAACGCGTTTCACCAGGGCACCCCCGGCGCCACCTTCACCGTGGAATACCAGGCCGTCAGCGTGGGCAGCCGGTACAAGAGCATACTGCTGTTCGGGGAATACAAGGTGAAGGACTGGACGTGCCAGACGCTGCTGGCCCTGAACCTGGACGCCGCTTCCGGAACGGTGCTGGATAACGGGGCCCTGCTGCCCAACAATCCCCTGCGCTCCGGGTTCTTCCTGGAAAGCGCGGCCCAAAAGCTGCTCAGCAAGCCCGCGGACGGCTACACCGCCCAGCCGGACGCCTCCTGGCTGAAATACGCCGTAATGGGCAACGACGGCCTGCAGCTGTACCTGCCCGCGGGGCTGTACCTGCCCCTGCCTATGGGCACCCGGAAGATCACGCTGCGCTACAGCTACGTGGCGGAATGCATGGCCGTGGACTCCGAAACCATCCGCAGCAATATGCGGGTCATCGACCCCAGCCGCCCCATCATCGCCCTCACCTTCGACGACGGGCCCTCCGACCAGACCGACCGCATCCTGGCCCTGCTGGCCGAATACGACCAGCGCGCCACCTTCTGCGTCATCGGGAACAAGGTGTCCTCCTACGCGGGGGTGGTGAAGCGCACCGTCGCCCTGGGCAACGAAATCGCCAACCACACCTGGAGCCATAAGCGCCTCACCGAGCTCTCCGCCTCGGGCATCCGCTCCCAGCTGGAGCGCACCAGCGAGGCCGTGGCCAGCGTGGTGGAGGGCTACCAGGTCAAGGTGCTGCGCCCGCCCTACGGCAAGTTCAATAAGACCCTGCGCTCCGTGTGCGCCGAGATGGGCATCGTGATCGCCGAATGGGAAATCGACACCCTGGACTGGAGCACCCGCAACGCCAATAAAACCTATAACAAGATCATGAAGGAGGTCCGGGACGGGGTCATCATCCTCTGCCACGACCTGTACGAGACCACCGCCGACGCCATGGAGCGGGTCATCCCCGACCTGGTGAACGAGGGCTACCAGCTGGTCACGGTGTCCGAGCTGCTCTCCTTCCATAAAAACGGCGCCCAGCCCGGCGTGGTGTACGCAAGGGTGGACCCGGAGAACAGGATCACAGGGGACTGAAAAAGGCCGCTGTGGATCCAGGCCCTTTGGGCATTCCGCTTCAAACGATTTTTCCCGCCGCGATGCTTCCCGCCAGCCACGCCAGCAGGGCGCAGGGAACGGTGTGGCGGGATTTTTTTACCCCCGCCGCGGCCAGGTAGACGCCGCAGGTATAGAACACCGTTTCGCTGCTGCCCATCATCACGCTGGCCACCCGCCCCGCCCGGCTGTCGGGGCCGCAGTCGCTGAGGATCTGGCGCAGCATCGCCAGGGACGCCGACCCGCTCAGGGGCTTCAGCAGCATCAGCGGCAGCGTTTCCCCGGGGATGCCCGCCCAGGAGGCCGCCGGCTCCAGGAAGGCGCACAGGGCCTCCATCAGCCCGCAGGCGGAAAAAGCGCGGATGGCGCAGAGCATCGCCACAAGGGCGGGCAGGATGGCCCGGGCGGTTTCAATGCCCTCCCGGGCGCCTTCCAGGAAAGCGTCGTACACCGGCACCCGGCGGAACAGCCCGCAGCCCAGGCACGCAAGCAAAAACAGGGTCAGCGTGCGGCCTCACCCCATTTCTCCGCGCATTTGCAGCAGAGGATCCCCACCGCCGTAGAAATCGCCGTGGCCGCGAACGCAGGCAGCGCCACGCTTCCGGGATCCGCCGACCCCGCCGCCGCCCGCAGGGCGATCACCGTGGCGGGAAACAGCTGCACCGACGAAGCGTTGACCACCAGAAACAGGCACAGGGCGTCGCTGGCCCGGTCCTCTCCCCGCCCCATCCTGCGGGCGGCCTCCATGCCCATGGGCGTGGCCGCGTTGCCCAGGCCCAGCAGGTTGGCGGTCAGGTTCACGGTCACGGGCTCCAGCGCTTCCTGGGGCAGGCTGCTGCCGAACAGCCGCTTCAGCATGGGGGACAGCAGGTTTCCCAGCCCTTCCGCCGCCCCGGCCCTTCGGGCGATATTCAGCATCCCGCAGAAAAAGGCGTAAGCCCCCGCCAGCGCCAGCGCCGTGCCCACCGCTTCCTCCGCCGCCTTCAGCATCTGGGCGGCCACCTGCCCGCCGTTTCCCGCCGCCATCCCCCACAGCAGCGCCAGGCCCATCATTCCGCCAAAGATCCAATGCAGCATGTTTTCCTCCCCTGAATCGGTTTTATGAAAGCGGCATCCTGATTCCGCACAACGCCCCCAAAGGCGCATTCTGATCATATGGCGTTCAATTTTAGTGGTCATTTTTTGATAAAGTGTCCTTTTATCCCAAATAATACAAATAAATCCGAGATTTGCTTGACAATATTACCAAAGAAGTGTAGAATTTTGATTGATATAGAAAATACTGCCTTTGGGAGGGGAAAAAATGAAATCGACAGGCGTTGTTCGTAAGTTGGACGATCTGGGAAGAATCGTGATTCCCATAGAAATGCGGAGAACGATGGATATTGGTCTGCGGGACACGCTGGAAATTTTTGTGGAGGATGATAAAATCATACTGAAAAAATATCATCCCGCCTGCATTTTCTGCAACGACGCCCGGGACGTGATCCGCTATAAAGACAAGCTGATCTGCAGAAACTGCCTGGAGCAGCTGAAAAAGGAAATATGAGCCCGTGAAAAGCCGCGTTTCACAGCGCGGTTTTTTTCATGCCCAAAGAAAGCATACGCTCCCGGGATGAAAAAAAGAACCGGAAAAGCGGGCAGAAAACGCTGCGGCGGGCATAAATTGACCCGATGAAAGACTGGACAAACTGCCATCAATTGGGTATAATAAATGGTGGGTGAATCTATCGCCCGCCACTTGAATTTTTAAGGAGGAGTTCCCCATGGTGAAAGTTGCTATCAACGGTTTTGGCCGCATCGGTCGTCTTGCTTTCCGTCAGATGTTCGGCGCTGAAGGTTACGACGTCGTCGCCATCAACGACCTGACCAGCCCCGCTATGCTGGCCCATCTGCTCAAGTACGATACCGCCCAGAAAGGCTACTGCGGCGTGATCGGCGAAAACAAGCACACCGTCTCTTCCAAGGAACCCGTGTTTGAGGAAGACGGCAAGACCGTGAAGGTGCCCGGCTCCATCACTGTGGATGGCAAGGAAATCACCATCTACGCCGAGCCCAAGGCTGCCAACCTGCCCTGGAAGGCCCTGGATGTTGACGTGGTGCTGGAGTGCACCGGCTTCTACACCAGCAAGGCCAAGGCTCAGGCCCATATCGACGCCGGCGCCAAGAAGGTCGTTATCTCCGCTCCCGCGGGCAACGATCTGCCCACCATCGTATACAATGTCAACCATGACACCCTGAAGCCCGAAGATACCATTATCTCCGCCGCTTCCTGCACCACCAACTGCCTGGCCCCCATGACCAAGGCCCTGAACGACACCTTCCCCATCGTGAGCGGCATCATGACCACTGTGCACGCCTACACCGGCGACCAGATGATCCTGGACGGCCC
>JAFZOG010000004.1 GCA_017550745.1 Clostridia bacterium
CCGGACAGGACCAGGATGCCGGAGTTAAAGCCCGACAGCAGCGCGATACCTAAAACCGAACCCGGAATGATGTACGGGAACATGGTCAGGGTATCCAGGATGTTCGTCAGCAGGGACGGCTTGCGGGCCGTCAGATAGGAGATCAGGATGCCCAGCACCACCACGATGCAGATGGCGCACAACCCGAAGGCGTAGGTGTTGAAAATGGAGATGTTGTCTTTGGAGAACAGCGTGTTCTCGTAGTTCATCAGGGAGAAGTTGCCGGTGTAAACCGCGCCGCCCACCGTTTCCAGGAAGGAGGTGAAGATAACCGTCAGCTGGGGCAGCATGGCGATAAAGGCAACGCCGTACACAAACAGGTAGGCAAAGAATTTCTGGCTGCCTTTGGCCTGTACCGGCTGCATGGGCTTTAATGCCGTCATCGCGTAGGAATAGCGTTTGGCCACCATGCGCTGCAGGAAGAACAGGAACAGGGTGATCACCACGACGATGACGCACAGGGCCGCGGCAAAGTGGTCGTCCGTGCTGACTTCGCCCATGAACTGGGTGTAGATCAATACCGGGAAGGTCTTGAACCCTTCGCCGATCAGCATGGGGGTACCGAAGTCGGAGAACACCCGCATGAAGACCAGCAGCGAACCTGCCAGCAGGGAAGGCATGACCAGCGGCAGGATGATCCGGGTCACCCGCTGGAAGGCGTTGCACCCGAGGCTTTCCGCCGCTTCGTTCAGGGAGCTGTCCAGATTTTTCAACGCCCCCGATACATACATGTAGATCAGCGGGAACGACTGTAAAGAAAAGACCAGGACGATGCCGGCGAAGCCGTAGATGCCGCCGAACTTGATGCCGAAAATGCTGTTGATCAGCTGGGTGATGAAGCCGTTGCGGCCCAGCAGCTGGATCCAGGCATAGGCGCCGATAAAGGGCGGCGACAGGTAGGAGATTACGATTAAAATGTTAACGTATTTGCTGTAGGGGATCTTATAACTGCGGAGCACATAAGCCATGGGCAGGCCGATGATGGCTGCCAGCAGCGTGGCGCAGATGGTAACTTTAAAGCTGTTGACCAGGGTGCTCCAGTAGAACTTGCGTCCGAAGAATTTTGTAAAGTAATCAAAGGTCAGGGCATGGGTTTCCGGATCCACCACGCTCTGGTACATGATCAGGAAGAGCGGGTAGACTACAAATAACAGGAAAAAGCACAGGATTACCAGGGTAAACGCTGTCCAGATGCTTGGCTTTTTCATGCGGCATCACCACCAGTCCGGTTACCGTCGATGTCCTCGGTCTGGATGATCAGCGATTTCTCCCCGTCATCCGTAAAGACGTTGATGCGGTCCGCTTCCACCCGCAGCTTCACCGGGGTGTTGTTGGGAATGATGCGGCCCACATCGGAAGGTGTGATCACTTCGATTTCCTTTCCGTCCGCCATGGTCAGGAAGTAATGGGTGGAAATGCCCAGGAAGACGCTGTAGTTGACCACCGCGTCCAAACCTTCGCCGTCCATGTGCACCGTGAATTCTTCCGGACGGACCGCCACCGTAACGGGAACGTCCCCGCTCCCGCCGTATTTTGCCACAGCGGCAGCGTCCAGCGTCTGCATGGGCACCTGATAGTCACCCAGGGAAAGCACGAACCCCGCGCCGTTTTTGCGGATCACGCCTTTCAGGATGTTCGACAGTCCGATAAAAGTCGAAACGAAGCGGTTGGCCGGCCGCTGGTAAATATACTGGGGAGATCCCACCTGCTGGATCACGCCGTCATTCATGACGGCGATCCGGTCGGAGACCGCCAGGGCTTCTTCCTGGTCGTGGGTGACATACACCGTGGTAATGCCCACCTGCTGCTGAATGTTTTTGATGGCGTTGCGCATCTCCACACGCAGCTTCGCATCCAGGTTGGACAGGGGTTCGTCCATCAGCAGCACCTGGGGATGGATAACGATAGCCCTGGCCAGGGCCACGCGCTGCTGCTGGCCGCCGGAAAGCTGGGTGGGCATACGGTCTTTCAGGTGACCGATCTTCACCACGTCC
>JAFZOG010000018.1 GCA_017550745.1 Clostridia bacterium
ATTCAGTTACTTTATCAAGGAAGAACTGGAAGAAAGCATTGAAGAAATCTTCAAGGCGGTCCTGGCGTACATCGTAGAAAAGGATCATGTGGATATGCAGCATGTGTATATCGACGGATCGAAGTTTGAAGCGAACGCCAACAAATACACCTGGGTGTGGGAAAAGCATTGTATGGCTGGGACTTGGCACGGTGCTTTTGTCCGTGATCGTTGCGGCCCTTTCCAGCGTGATCGCGGCTTATCGCTTAAGCCGTGTCGATCCCGGATCTGCCCTGCGGGAGGGAAACTGAAATGACCGTCAAAGCCGAAAACATCTCCAAACGGTTTTTCCGTAAAACGGGCAGCGCCAATTATTTCTACGCCGTCCATCCCCTGAGCTTAGAAATCAGGAGCGGCGAGGTAGCCTTGCTCATGGGCCGCAGCGGAAGCGGGAAAACCACGCTGCTGAATATGCTCGCCGGGCTGCTGCCCCCAACGGAAGGAAAGGTATGGATGGACGGTACCGACCTCTACAGCCTGGACGACAAAGCCCTTTCCCGCCTGCGTAGCGAAAAAATCGGCGTGGTCCCCCAGGGCCGAAGCGCCATCGACACCCTGACGGTCATGGAAAACATTCTGCTCCCCGCGAAGCTGTACGGAAAACCGCTCCCCGCTGAATCCGCCCGGCAATGGATGGACGATCTGGGCATCGCGCATTTAGCCGACGCCCGGCCCGGGTCGCTGTCCGGCGGCGAGCTTCGCCGCATGGCCATCGCCCGCGCCATGGTCCAGGGGAG
The DNA here is from genome assembly GCA_017550745.1 of Clostridia bacterium. Classification (GTDB taxonomy): domain Bacteria; phylum Bacillota; class Clostridia; order Christensenellales; family Aristaeellaceae; genus RUG563. Next base: position 777 of record JAFZOG010000018.1, read on the forward strand.
CGGTATCCTGCTGGCGGACGAGCCTACCGGCGACTTGGATGACGAAAACACGGCCCTGGTTCTCTCCGTATTTCGCGCCGCCGCCCATGCGGGCAAAGCCGTGCTGCTGGTGACCCATGAAAAAGACGCTTTGGATTATGCTGATCAGGTGTATCAGATGAGCGCATGGTTGCCCGGTGCCTCCGCTGCACCGCAGGGCATTTGCGGCGCAAACAGGGAGGATGGAGCCAGGCCCGGCTGACGAAAAGCCCCGGCGGTTTTCATGCGAAGGACGTTTATCAGGCCGGTACTGCCGCCGGGGGATGGGCGTGCTGCCTGCTTTTTGCGGCGTCCTGCCTCCCGCCGATCTTGATCTGCCCGCCTTCACGAACGAAAACCGCCCCGGCCTTTTACAGCGCAGGGCGGTTTTTTTCTGATGTCATCGCACCTCAGGGGCATTTCTTCGCCGCCACCTGATCAGGAAATACGCCACTTCTATCGCACAGCACGTGACCCAGCCTACCGGATACCCAAAGCCTACCAGGAAAGGCGTATTGGCCACAAACCGCGTTACTACAAACAGGTACAGCTGGCGAATTGCCACGAAAGAAAGCAGCATGATGATCATGGGCCCCCGGGAATCGCCCCGGCCGCGCAGCGCTCCCGCCAGCACGTGGTTCACACAGTTGAACAAAAGAAAGAACGTGTTGGCCTGAAGAAATAAAACGCCAAATGCTATGACTGATTCATCCTGCGTAAAAAGACGAACGGCCGGTTTCGCCCAGATGACCAGCCCCAAAGCAATCACAGCGGTCACGCCCACGGACATGAGAATCGCGGTGACCGTGCCCTTGTTTGCCCGATGTATTTTCTTCGCGCCGATGTTCTGGCTGACGAATGTTGTGGCGGCCATAGCCATACTGCTCATGGGCAGCATGATGAATTGATCCAGCTTATTGTAGCAGCCCCAGCCCGCCATGCAGCTGGAACCGAAGAAATTGATGTAGGATTGCACGAATACATTGGAAAACGCCGTGATCACAGACTGGATTCCCGCGGGCAGCCCCACCTTGAATATCTCCCGCAGCACGCCGCCGTCGATTCTCAAATCCTTCCATGTCAGCTGATAAATATCCTTCGAGCGGGTGAGCAGCAGCGTGGTGAGCACCGCGGAAATAAACTGCGCCAGGATGGTGGCCCAGGCCACGCCCGCGATTCCCATATGAAAGCCCAGAACAAAAAGCAGATCCAGGGCGATATTCAGCAGGCTGGTCAGGATCAGGAAAAGCAGCGGCCTTGTCGTATCGCCCACAGACCGAAGGATGCCGCTGCCCATGTTGTAAACAAGCAGGCCGGATATCCCCAGAAAATAGATGGTCAGGTACGTGGTGGCGTCATCCAGCACATCCTCCGGGGTGGACATCACCGTCAGCATGGGTTTTACCGCGATGCTTCCCACAACGGTAAAGATGAGGCAGAACAGAAAGGTCATGGCCATGGTGGTTTCAATGGCATTGTGCAGCCTGTCATAGTCCCGCGCGCCGAAGTGCCGGGCGATGAGCACCCCGGCGCCGACGGAAAACCCATTAAAGAAAAAGACCAGCATGTTGATAATCATGGTGGTGGAATTCACCGCGGCTAAAGCTTCTTTGCCAACGTACTGCCCCACCACAACAGAATCTACCGTGTTGTACAGCATCTGAAAAATGTTGCCAGCCATCAGGGGCAGGGCAAACAGGATCATCTGCCTGATGATGGAGCCTTCCGTCATATCGCGCAGCGCGCCTATTTTTTTCATGGGAAGTAATCACCCTGCTTTCTAAGCCGTTGCTTGATGCGTCCCTTGACTGGGCATGGGAACAGGAAAACTGTCAGCAGGGCGATGGTTCCCGCTGCTGAAAAGAGCCGGCGGAGCTGCCGCCGATCAATCAGCGCGGCACACGGTACAGGCATCATTTTCTGTAATAGGGCTGTTTGAGCCTTTGCTCGAACGCTTCAATGGGCAGCGCCTTGTCGTAATAGAAGCCTTGGGCGATGTGGCAGCCGTTTTCCCGGAGGGTCGCAAGCTGATCCGGCGTTTCCACGCCCTCGGCCACGCACAGCATGTCGATCTCATGGGCCAGGGCGACTACGTGGCGGAACATCTGGCTGCCGCGGCCCCGGTTGGCCTGGGAGGGCAGAAGCGTCCGGTCCAGCTTGAGCACGTTCCAGGGGATTTCCTTGATCAGGTTCAGGGAGGAGTAGCCTACCCCGAAATCGTCCACCGAGGTGGAAATTCCCGCCTGATGGAGCTGGCTGACCAGCCGCTTGAGGGCGGTGAATTCCACGTCGGTTGTGGTCTCGGTGAGCTCGATGTCGATCAGGGCGTGGGGGATGCCGTTCCGGTCTATGACCTCCACAATGTGCTCAAAAAGCCCGGGGTCGATCATGTGCCGCCGGGAGAAGTTCACCGACACCGGCACCACCCGCAGCTTCCGCTCCAGCCAGCGTTTCAAATCCTGGCAGACGCGATCCAGCATGTAGAAGTCCAGCTCGCAGATTTCAATGCCCTGCTCCAGCACGGGGATGAATTCCATGGGCATGACGATCCGGCCGCCCTGACGCCAGCGGCACAGGGCCTCCGCCCCGATGATTTCTCCGGAATCCACCTGGACCTTGGGCTGGTAGTAGGTCAGCAAATCTCCGGCTGCCAGCGCGTTCTGAAAGGCGTGCTTGATCCGGATGACTTTCTCTTTCTCCAAATCAAACTGCTCGGAATAATAGATGATGTCCTCGCCCCGATTGGCTTTGGCCACCTGGTAGGCGGTGGTGATGGGGTTCATGATGTCGCCCGGCGTTCTGTATTGGAAGCCTTGGGGCACGATGAAAATGCCGGCCACGGCTGAAACGGTCACTTCCTTTGGCTCCGGGCAGTCAACGGCGATGGACTCGCCCCGCAGACAGTCCAGGAGCTGCGGCATGGATGCCTGCCTGCACAGGGCCACGAAATTATCCCCGCCCAGGCGATAGACGGAGCCGTTTTCACCCAGCGCCTGCTCCATGCGCCGGACATAGGCCCGCATCACAGCGCTGCCTCCGGGACGGCCGAACTGATGGTTGATGAGAGAAAAATGCTTGAGGTTAAAGTGGATGGCCGCCATGCCGCTGAGCAGGCCGGCCTTCGCAAGGCGGTCGAACTCCCTGAATAAATACTGGAGATTCCTAAAGCCGTCGCTGTCATAGCAGGTCATGCGCTTGATGATTTTCTTCAGCCGGTCCTGGCTCATGAAGGTGAGGATCATTTGCAGGATGAGCTCCACCCGTTCCCGTTCTTGGTCGGTAAAGGGCGCGGCTTCCTTTGTCTGATACGCGGTCACTGTCACGACCGTGTTGGCGGCTGTCACCAGCCGTTTGACGAGCACCGGAGCGCCCGCCTCGCCGCTGTCGTAGCAGACGAAGACCTCGCCGTCCTTCTCCGCCTCCTTTTGCTCGTTATCATAAAAGCAGGTCACGCCTTTGCACACCCGAAAAAGCTTGCACAGCTCCGTCAGCGCGGAAAAGACCTGCTTCAGATCGATTTCGGGCAGGCGGGTGATGGCATGGACAAACTGTTCCAGCCAGTAGTAATAGCTTTGATCTGTTGTCATGGGATCAGATCCTTCCGTTGAGGTTCAGGGCTTCCTTTCTTTGATGCGTTCATGCCTGTTCAGCCGTTTTTCTGCGGCGGTCCGCGCCCGGCATGCGATAATAGTTGTTCTTTTCCCGGTACATCATCTGATCCGCAATGACTTCCAATTCGTGAAAATCAGCATCGGGATGCTGGCTGTGTGAAGCATAGCCCACCGACAGCGACATGCTATCCACGTGGGGCCCGTGCCACGCGGCGGCCAATTGATTGATCTGCGCCGCGATATCCGCCGGGGCAGGGGTATCCGCAATCCCCAGAAATTCATCGCCGCCGGTTCGATAAACCTTTCCGATGGGACCGATGGCCGCGGAGAGGCATTGCGCCGCGGCAATCAGCAGTTCGTCACCCGCCGCATGGCCCATGGTATCATTGACCTTCTTGAGCCCATTCACATCCACGGAGAAAATAACGAAATCCTGGTGGATCTTTTTTTCTTTGTACAGCTCGATATCCGCGTCATAGCATCTTCTGTTAAAGAGGCCCGTAAGCTCGTCCGTCATGGAGATGCGGATCAGCTGCTCTTCCTTCTGTTTCTGCTTGTCGATGCTTTGGACGGTATAGATCACGCTCTTTGGCGTGCTGTCCGCGCGTCTTTCAACGACGATATACTGGGCCCGGAACCAGCCCGATTCCGCGGTGCGAAACTCCCTGTCGATGCTTTTCTGGCCGTGAAGCGCTGCCGCCGCGGTCTCAAGATCCGCAAAAGCCTGAAACGCATTTCGATGTTCTTCCGAAACGGACTGCATCAGTTTTATATTCATATTGGACTGATGGCCGATTTGCTGGGAAATATGCTGCTCCCCTGCTTCCGCGCTGCGGATCAGCGTCTCCATCCTTTGATCCAGATCGATCAGGCTGGCGTATTCATAAATCTCCGACATAGACTTCAGGATGGCCATCTGCTCGTTCAGCTGCCGCTTGTTTTCGCTGAGGATCCGGTACTTTTCGATCAGCTCGCGGTAGTGGGAGATGGAGAGCTTGCACAGGCTGTAACCGGCTACGACCATGATGAACGTCTCGATGGTATAGCTGCCCATTTTTATCGAAAAGTATTGAATCGCGCTGTTGATATTCTGCCACAGATTCGCGTAATACGGCGCCACGAGCCACAGCGACACGCTCATGACGATGTAATTGATCACTACCGCGATTGAAAAAATATTAAAGTCACAGAAGAGAAGGCTTAAGAGCGGCACGGAAAACCAGGTGATATGGATTTCGATATGCGCGCTGTTCATCATGAGCAGCAGGCTGTCCAGGGCCAGAAACGCAATGACGGCGGCAAGGACGGCATTGCCCTCGCGCCTGATCAAAGCATAATGAATGCAGCAGAGCAGCAGGAAAAGAAGGGTCAGGAGAATGCACATGGTATAAGATATACCTTGAAAAATGCCCAGGCGAACGGCCAGCATCAGCAGCGGCCCGGTGATGATGGAGATCCTGAGGTATCTGTTCAGCAGGAGATTGACGTTTTTCTGGTTTTCCGCCAAAAACGTCTGGTAATCCAATATATCCGCCTGAAAGAACGTCTTCTTGGTCCGGCGCTTTCCGTTCGTGCTCATCTGTGTTTTTTTCCTCCGTTCTGAACCCTTGCGCCATCATCTCCGCGGCAAGGGGAGCGTCCTATGGAATCTGATGAAAGCAGCCTATGCGCAAACTCTGCCACGGATCGTTCCATCCGTTTATCCGCCGTATTCATCCCGTTATTTTCGGAAAACACGTTGTATAAAAGAAAAAGGGTTTCCGCGGTTTAACGAAAAACACCTTTGCTTTTTTCCATTTTATACCGACAGCCCGAATTTGTCAATTCATGAACGCGCAGAAATTTATACGTGGTAACGATTCAGGTATCGAGAAAAGTTGCAAGGGGTTACGCTGGGCGCTCCGCGCGCCCAGATCCGCAGCCTCAAAGGTCGCAATCTCCGTAGGAGTTGCGACCTTTGAGGCTGCGGATCAAAGGCCCCTGGTTCGGGTCTGGGGCGAACAGCCCCAGCGTTCCTTTGTCTGACTGCTATGGCGATTTCAGATTTCCGAAAACCCATGGAAAAGCGTCGGCCCTTGGCTTTATCCCGCCACCTTGCCGGGATTCAGGATGCCGTTGGGGTCGAAAGCCGCCTTGATGCCGCGCATGAGGGCGATTTGCTTTTCGCCTACGCTCTCCCTCAGGAACGCCTTCTTGGCGTGGCCGATGCCGTGCTCGCCGCTGACCTCGCCGTTCAAGGCCCGGGCCTCGGCGTAGAGCTTTTCCATCACGGAAGCCACTGTTTTCTTCCATTCCGCTTCCGGCAGGTCGTCCCGGCAGACGTAGATGTGCAGGTTGCCGTCCCCGGCATGGCCGAAGGAGCGGATGCGCACCCCGGCTTCCCTGCCGATTTCAACGGTTTTATGCACGAATTCCGGGATCACGTCCCGGGGCACCACCACGTCGCATTCGTCCATGGTGGTGGTGGAGCCCTTAATGGCCTCCAGGAACGCGCCCCGGGCGTTCCAGATGCTTTCCTTGCGCTCGTCGGTGTCGGCCAGCAATACGTCTTTGGCCCCCAGAGACAGGGCCAGATCGGTCAAGGTGTCGATGGCGGGCTGCAAAGCGTCGCTGCTGGGCCCGTCCAAACGCACCAGCAGATAGGCGTTGGCGCTGGTATCGGGGAACTGCTTGCCGAGGTACGTTTCCGCGCAGGAAATCACCTCCCGCTCCATGAATTCCACGGCGGTGGGGTCGCACCCGCAGGAAAGCACCCGGGGCACCGCGCCGATGCAGGCGTCCAGATCGTCAAAGGGCATGAGCAGGGAAAGGTTCACCTTGGGCTCCGGCACCAGCTTCACCGTCAGCTTGGTCAAAAAGCCCAGGGTGCCTTCACTGCCGATCATGAGGTCGATCAGGCTGTAGCCGGAGGAGGTTTTCACCGTTTTGCCGCCCAGCTCGATCACGCTGCCGTCCGCCAGCACCACTTCCATGCCCAGCACGTAATCCCGCGTGACGCCGTAGCGCACGGCCCGCATGCCGCCCGCGTTGGTCATGGCGTTGCCGCCCATGGTGGCGGTCTTTTCACCGGGATCGGGGGGATAAAAGAGGCCCGTGCCTTCCAATGCTTTGGGGAATTCCATCAGCAGCACGCCGGGCTCCACCGTGGCGGTCATGTTCCGGGTGTCCACTTCCAGCACCTTTTTCATTTTCTCCGTGGACAGCACCACGCCGCCGTGGATGGCCACGCACCCGCCGCACAGGCCCGTGCCCGCGCCCCGGGGTGTGACGGCGATATGACGCTCGTTGCAGTATGTAAGCACCCGGCTCACGTCTTCGGTACTTAGCGCCTGCAGAACGGCCTCGGGCATGAAGTGGCCGTACTCCGTCATTTCGTCGTGGTCGTAGTCCGTGGAAATATCCTCTCCGGAGAACACCCGGCCCGGAAGCAGTTCACGGAAATACATGAGGTCTTTTTCCGTCACGTGATTGAACGTATTCATGCCTGTGCCTCCTTCAATTGCCGGATCAGCGCCGGAACGATCTCGTACAGGTCGCCCACGATGGCTACGTGGGCCACGTCGAAGATGGGCGCGTTTTTATCGGTGTTGATGGCTACGATGTGGTCGCTGCCGTTCATGCAGGCGGTGAACTGGATGGCCCCGCTGACCCCGCAGGTGATGATGAGCCGGGGCCGCACCGTGCGGCCGGATAAGCCGATCTGCCGGTCGTTGGTGTTCCAGCCCTTTTCCACCAGGGGACGGGTGGTGGCCCAGTCGCCGCCCAGGAGGCGGGCCAGCTCCCTGATCATGTCCAGGTCGCTTTCCTTTTGCAGGCCGCGTCCGCCCACCACCAGGATTTCCGCGTCGGAAATGCTCTTTTTCGGCGGAATGGGCTCAACGCTTACGCAGGAAACCCGGCTTTCCAATACCCCCTTGGGGATCTTCCGGATCAGGATGTCCCCGGACGCTTCCTCTGCCCGCTCCGGCGGGGTCATCACCTTGTAGCGCACGGTGGCGAACTGGGGCCGGGTGTTGGTGGTGATGATCTGGGCCATGATGTTGCCGCCGAAGGCCGGGCGGATCTGCACCAGGTCGGTGTTTTCCCGCAGCTCCAGCTTCGTGCAGTCGGCGGTGAGGCCGGTATGGAACCGGGTGGAAAGCCTCGGCGCCAGGGAACGGCCCAGGGAGGTGGCTCCCACCAGCACCACGGAGGGATGGGCGTATTTGATATAATCCTCCACGCAGGCGGCGTAGGCGTCCGCCCGGAAGTAGGACAGGGCCGGGTCGTCATACACCGCGATTTCGCTGACGCCATAGTGCTTCAGCTCCTCCGCAAAGGCGCTGACGCCGCTGCCCACCAGCACGGTCTTGACCTTGTAATTCACGTTTTTCGCCAGCTCCCGGGCCTTGCCGACCAGCTCCAGGCACACGGGATGCAGGCGGCCCCCGCTGACCTCGGCGAACACCAGGATATCGTTCCACTTGGATTTATCCACGGAGTCCACTTTGGTTTCCAGCTTCAAAATGGCCTTTTCCGGGCAGTTCTTCACGCAGATGCCGCACACCTTGCAGGCGGCGTTGAGGTCGGGCCTGCCGTCCTTCATGTCGATGGCCCCGAAGGGGCAGTTGCTCGCGCAGAGGCCGCAGCCGGTGCACTTGCGTTCCAGGATTGCAATCTTTGCCATGTCCGCGATCCTCCTTTACACGAATTTCCACTTTTTCAGCTGGTCGTGCAGCTTGTCCGCAAGGCCCTCCCCCTCCCACATTTCGTGGGCGGTGTCGTTGTCCGGCGGGAAGATGCGCTCCACCTGGGTGGGGCTGCCGGACAGGCCGTAATGGCTTTCGTCCGTATCCAGGAAGGAATCCAGGCCCTGGATGCGGATTTCCCTGTCCTTGATTTCCCGGGCGATTTTCAGGGAAGGAAGCCGGGGCATGAAGATGTCCTGCTCCACCGTCACCAGGCAGGGGAAGGGCATATGCACCGTTTCGATCACGTCCTGCAATTGCTGGCGGGCGTTCACGCCGTCCCCCTCCACGGCCAGTTCCGTCACCCAGGCGGCGTGGGGAATGCCCATATGCTCGGCGATGGCGGGGCCCACCTGGGCGGTGTCCCCGTCGGTGGTCTGCTTGCCGCAGAGGATCAGGTCAAAGTCTCCCACGCTCTGGATGGCCTGGGAAAGGGTGTAGCTGGTGGCCAGCACGTCCGCCCCGCCCAGCCGCCGGTCTGAAAACACATAGCCCTCGTCCGCGCCCATCATATACGCTTCCCTGATGATGGCCTGGGCCTGGGGCGGGCCCATGGTGCCCACCGTCACTTTGCCCCCGTGCTTTTCCTTTAAGCGCAGGGCCGTTTCCAGGGCGTAAAGATCGTAGGGGTTCATTTTGCTCATGACCCCGCCGCGCTTCAGCACCCCCGTTTTTTCATCCACCTGCACCTTGTTGGTGGCAGGCACCTGCTTGATGCACACAAAGATGTTCATGCTGCGCCCATTCCTTTCCGAAAAGTATCTCATCGCACAATAGGCGGTATTGCGTCCCTTAGGTGAAGCAGCGCATGATCCCGGATCAGCGCCGTCTGCAGCTCGCTGATGTCCCACTGTCCATGCAGGGCCTGGAGGGCGGCGGCGGTTCCTGCCGCCTGACCCGTGACCGCGCAGCAGGGAATCACCCGCGTGATATCCCACATGCTTTCCGTTACGGATACGCAGCGCCCAGCCACGTATAAATGCTCCACTTCCCCGCAGTACAAAATCCCGGCGGGGATTTCAAATACCGGGCCACGCTTGCGCCAATCTCCCGTCATGCCCACGCTCTGGGAAAAATATGTTCCTTCCTCCGCTTCGTCCAGCGTATAGGCGCCTTGCAGCCGCCGGGTCATGCGAAGCTGGGGAATGGCTGGCAGAAGCACCGGTTCATACGCGGGATCGCGCTTTTTTTCTTTCCGGTATCTTTGCAGCGTGACGGCGTGGGCGGCTTGCATCATGCGGCTGGTTTCCACGGCGTCTAAGCCGGAATAAACGGTATTCTTGCCGGGGTCCGCCTCTAATTCTTTCTGAACGCTGGATGCCATGTCTTCCGATACGTCTAAACAGCCGACCATCCTCAAGCGCCGTCCGCCGGCGGTTTCGGCGTAATGCCAGGCCGCCAGCTTGTTGCCGCTTTCGCAGCAAACGGTAGGCGCGCCCGAAAGCTGGCACAGATCGGCGTCCCCCGTGCAGTCCACCACCGCGTCGGCGAAAACGCAGGAGCGCCCGCTTTTATCCTGCAAAATCACGCCCTGAATCCGATTGCCGTCCATCACTACGTCGGAAATCAGGGCGCCGTAGCGGATCTCTACCCCCGCTTTCAAAAGAAGCTGTTCCAATTCCAGGGCGTACAGGCAGGGGTTGTACTGCGTTTGCCACCGGATTTCCTTCCTTTTTTCCGGCGTTCCGTCGGGCTCCACCCAGGGAGCGGGATAGGGCAGATGGCTTTTTTCCATGCCGTGCTTGAGGGACAGGCGGATCAGTTCTTCCCCGATGCCGCCCACCACCTGATGGCCCTGCCCATCGCAGACGGGAAGGAAAATCGTGATGAGGCCCAGGGTGGCCAGCCCGCCCAACAGCCATTCCCGTTCGATCAGCAAGGTTTTCGCGCCCGTGCGGGCGGCGGCAAGAGCGGCGCTGACGCCTGCGATCCCGCCGCCCGCCACCAGCACCTGCGTCCGGTCCGCAACGGGCGTTTTTCTTTCTTTTTCAAGGACGTATTCCATACGGGTCAGCTTTTCTTGATCAGGTTTTCCACGGCAGAAACCCAGGCGTGCTCCGGATCGTTGGTGCGGCAGAAGCCCTGATGATCCCCCGCCATGAGCCACAGGAAATAGGTGTTGTAGCCCGGGGCGGACACCGTGGTATGGTAGCCGCAGGGAAATTCCACCAGCTCGTCGTTCTTGACGCGGTACGCTTCGTCGATGGAGCCGTCGGCCGTGTACAGGCACTGCACGCCGAAGCCCTGCTGCGGGTCGAAGAGGAAGTAGTAGATTTCCTCCGCCACGCATTCCGCCGGCATATTGTCCACGTCGTGCTTGTGGGGCGGGAAACCGGCCCAGTTGCCGGGGGTCACGTAGGCTTCGCCGATGGTGAGCTTTTTGGCGTGGGTGGCGCCGTCCACGATGAAGGAGGTGTCCCGCTCCCAGGGTTTAACGCCAAGCCTGGCGATGCGCACGTCGGCTTGATGAATGGCCTGGGGCTCCGTGTCCTGATTGATGGGGGTCATGCACACCGCGATCTTTACCTTAAATTCGCTTGCAATTTCCACCTTGGTGTTCCGGCCCGCGTAGAAGCATTCCGCCTTGGGGTTGGCAAATACGTTGGTGCGCACGCCCAGCTTGCCGTAATCTTTGCCGTTGGCTGTAAAGCAGGCGGAGCCGCCCAGCAGCACGAAGGCGACCTCCCGATCCTTGGTATCAAAGGTATAAGCGCCGTCATATCCCAGCTCGATGATGCCGAATTCCAGGTTGTTCAGGCTGCATTTGCCGATCTCGCACAGCGGGGTATAGCCCTCCCTGGGCGTATAGGTCTTTTTGTAATTCATTGTATCCCCTTCCTTTCTTTGATAAATCGAATCATATATGCTGCGGTTTCCCGCCAAGGCGCAACGATGCCATAGTCCGCCGCCCGGAATATCGGCGCGTTCCGGTCGGTATTGACGGCCACGGCGTATTGGGCGCCCCGCATGCCCGCCAGGTGCTGGATCATGCCGCTGATCCCAAAGGCCAGATACAGCGTGGGCCGCACCGTGACCCCCGTTTGCCCGATCTGATGGGCGTAGGGGATCCATCCCGCGTCCACCGCGCTGCGGGTGGCCCCCACCGCGCCGCCGAGGAGCCTGGCCAGTTCAAAAAGCAGCGTAAACCCTTCCTTGCCCCCCACGCCTTTTCCGCCCGCCACGATCACCTTCGCCTGCTGCAGCGGGCACGGGTTATCTGTAGGAACCACGTCCATCAGCTGCATGAGCGTTTCCGGGAAAGCGCATGAGGCAATTTGCGCCTGGGCGTTTGCCGGGCGTATGTCCGCGCCGGGCAGGGGGAACACCCCGGGCCGGACGCTGGCCATCTGGGGCCTTCTTTCCGGGCAAAGGATGCTGGCCATCAGGCCCCCGCCATAAGCGGGGCGGGTCTGTAAAAGCAGGCCGTTTTCCGTCATGGACAAATCGGTGCAGTCCGCCGTCAGGCCCGTATGCAGCTTAGCCGCCGCCCAGGCGGACAAAAACCGGCCCCGCACCGTGGCGGGAAACAGAACGATATCGGGGGCCTGCTGCCCAAGCGCTTCCGCGATGCGGCTGCCCTGGGCGCAGTCGTCCTCCGTTTCTCCCAGGAAAAGGGCCGTGTCCGCGCCGCAGCGGAAATACTTTTCCGGGTCCCGGTCCTCGTGCAGCGCCGTGATCCGCGCCTCCGGGGCCATGCACCGGGCCTTGTAAAGCAGCTCCTGCCCGGCGGGATGATTCCCTTCGCAAAATACGGTGATGGTCATGAAAACACCTCCGGGCACTTTGCCGCCAGGGCGTTCATGATTTCCTCCACCGAGCCCTTATGGCAGGGCCTGACTCCCGTTTCCTCCGCGCTGACGCGGACGACCCGGGTGGGCGACGCCTTGATCCCGCATGCCATAGCGGAAAGCCCAAGATCATCCGGCGTCATCACCCGAACCTGGGCAGTCCTCGCTTTTCGTAATCCCAACAGATGGGGCAGCCGCAGCCGATAGCTCCATTCGCAGAAGGTGACCAAGGCGGGATAGGCGCATTGCCAGACTTTCACTTCCGTCTCGGTGAGCTGCCAGGCCGTCAGCTGTTCCCCCGCCTCCGCCCGCGTGAGGTTGACAGCGCAGGGGATGCCCAGCAGCGAGGCTGTCATGGGTCCCACCTGCCCCGTTTCCCCGTCCGCCGCCCTGCGCCCGCAGGCGATCAGGTCAAAGCCGCCCAGTGTTTCGATTGCTTTTGCCAGGCATTGGGCCGTGACCAGGGTATCCGCCCCGGCGAATCGGGGGTCGCTGAGCAGCACGGCTTCATCCGCGCCCCGGGAAAGGGCTTCCCGCAGGGTGCTTTCCGCGCGTTTCGGGCCCATGGACAGCACCGTGACCCTGCCGCCCCGTTGATCCCGCACCCGCAGCGCCCATTCCAGGGCCGATTCGTCCGCCGGGTTCATCACCTGGGCCACGAAATCCCTCTCCAGGGTAAAATCCGCCCGGAGCTTCACTTCCAGGGTGTCGGGCACCTGTTTTAAGCAAACCAGTATGTTCATAGCCGGTGATACACAGGCGCCAGCGCGGCCTGGATGTCCTTATAGATGGAAAAGCGCTCCTGATAGAAGGCGGCCCCTTCCGGGTCGGGCTCCGTGACTCCCGTGACCCGGACGCACTTATACACCGCGTCCTGATGCCCGTCAAAAATGCCCGCTGCCACCCCGGCCAGCATGGCGCTGCCCAGGGAGCTGTCCACGTTTTCCACGGTGCCCAGGGGGATATTGAGCATATCCGCCAAAATCTGCCGCCACAGGGGGGCTTTCGCGCCGCCGCCGATGGCCGCCGCTTCCTTGGGCGCGATGCCCAGTTCTTTCAATGTTTCAAAGCAGTCTTTCATGGAGTAGGCCACGCCCTCCAACACCGCCCGGTTGAAATGGGCCTTGGTGTGGAAGCCCGCAGCGCCGGTAAAGCTGGCCCGCAGCCTGTCGTCCAGATAAGGGGTGATTTCGCCCTGGAGATAGGGGTGGAAGAAAAGCCCTTCGCAGCCCCTTTGTATATTCGCCGCCGCCTGGCTCATTTCCTCGTAATTGCCCCCAAAAGTGTCCCGATACCAGCGGTTGCAGGCAGCGCACGATTTGGTGGCCGTGCCGGGGTACCACAGGCCGTCCGCCACATGGCGGTAGGTCACCAGCCGGGGATCCACCACCGGGTGATCGGTGATGGGGCAGATGCGGCCCGCCGTGGCCAGCTTCACCGTGGCCTGGCCCACGGAAACCGCCCCGGAGGCGTACACCTCCATCACCGTGTCCGTAGCCCCGGCGATGACGACGGTTTTTTCTGTCAGGCCGGTATCCTGTTGGGCTTTCTTTGTCAGGGGCGACATCCTTTGGGTGGGCTCCACGATGGGGGGCATAATGTTTTTGTCGATGCCCGCCAGGCCGCACAAGCGTTCCGACCATGCGCAAAGCCGCGCGTCCAGCAAAAGAAAGCCCATGGCCTCGATGGAATCCGTGGCGTAATCGCCGGTGAGCAGGAAACGGATGTAATCCTTCACCGCCATGATCTTCTTGGTTTTTTTGATCACTTCCGGCTCGTGCTTTTTCAGCCACATGAGCTGGGGCAGGGTCCACAGGCTGGATACGCTGTTGTAGCATTCCCGGATCAGCGCTTCCCCCATTTCCCGCTTGAGCCATGCCGCTTCCTCGCCCGCCCGGCTGTCCGTCCAGTAAATGGCCCGGCGCAGAGGTTTGTCATGTTCGTCCAGCAGCACGGCGGTATGGGTGGCGGCGTCCAGCGCCAGGGCGGCGATATCGCCCGGGTCGATGGCGGTTTCCTTCAGGATGGCGCGGATATTGTCCACCAGCGCGTGATAGCTGTCCTGAATGTCCTGCTCCGCCCAGCCGTTCTGCGGGTAATAGGTGGGATATTCCCGGCTGGCGGCGGCATAGACCCTGCCGTCCTCTCCCAGCAGGGTGGCCTTGGAGGAGCTGCCTCCGAAATCCACGCCAAGCAAATATTTCATCTTCCGTCTCCCGCCTTTTCCATGGAATATACCGGAAACGGCGCAGGGCAGCCGGCCCTGCGCCAAATAAGATATTCTCAGAGATGATCTTTGAGCAGCACGAACAGATCGGTGTATTGATACCCTTCCGGCACGGCGGCCCTCAGCCCTTCCGTACTCTGGGGGCAGGCGGCGGTCAAGCGCTTTGCGTCGGTGCGCTTTACGTCGTTCCAGCGGTTTTCGGCCACGCGCCTGGCGATGTCCGGCATGAACTGCCGCGCCACCGCGCTGCCGCAGCACTTGGCCAGGCGGCGGTTCTGCCACATTTCATGGATTTCGAAGCCCATGGCCTTGAGGATATTCCGGGCCGGTTCGTGCTCGTCCAGGTCCCGGGCCAGGCGGCTGCCGTCATGATAGGTGATCACGCCGCCGTCCTTTTGGGGCTTGAGGCGGCCTTCCCGGATCAGCCCGTCCACAAAGGCCGCGGCCGTCACGATTTCGGGCAGGCCGATGCCCCAATCCTTGTATTCGTGGAGCATCAGGGCGGCGTCGTAGCTGTCCAGCACGATCACCCGCTTGGCGCCGCTGCCGCGGATGGCTTCCCCGGCTTTCGCGGCCTGGGCGCGCACGTCCTCCACAAAGCCCATGAGATCCCCTAAGGCGGAACCGGAAGCGGGCTCATCTTTCAGCGCTGCGAAGGACACCCCCGCTTTTTTCATGATAACGAACAGCGCCTGGGCCGTTTCGGGCACGCTGTACCGGGCGCATTCTCCCAGCCACACCAGGGTTTCTCCCGTTTCGGGAAGGCCGTCAAAGCAGACCTTGGGTTCCCTGGCGCCGTAGATGTTCCCCGTTTCCAGCACCCGATCAATCACCTTTTGCACTTCAGGCGGCACGATGTCCAGCACGTTGGCCTGGGTGCGCGCCTCGCGGATGAACACCAGGGGATCAAAGCCGGTGGCGCAGTCGTTGGTGCAGGCTCCGCAGAGCATGCATTCATACATGGTCTTTCCGCAGTCCTTTTCCATGGGCATGCCCCGCTCGATCATGCTCACCTGCAGGCCCTTGGCCCGGGGGGTGTTGGTTTCCTTGCCCGTCACCAGCTGTACGGGGCACAGATGACGGCACATCCAGCAGAAGCGGCATGCGTCCGCGTTTTTCTTCGCTTTTTCGCTGAACATTTTCTTTCTCTCCTTTCCGTCACAGACCCAGCTTGTAGGGGTTCAGCAGGCCGTTGGGGTCCAGCGCCTTTTTCAGCCCCTCCGTCACCTGCATGGCGGGGCCGTACTGCTCCTTCATCAGGCGGGAGAGCTTGAGGCCGATGCCGTGGTGGTCGTTGATCACGCCGCCGTTTTCCATGGCCGCCCGGACGCCCACGTTCCAGATCCGGTTATGCAGCCGGATGGCTTCCTCCGGGTCCTGGGGCACGTCCTTGGGGTCCACGATGAACCGGGTATAGTTCATGCAGCCCCATTCGTACCAATGGCTGGAATGGGAAATATAGCGCACGAAGGGGAAATTGTCGTTGATGGCCTTCTTCATGGCCCAGTAAATCTTTTCGATGTTGGCGTAGGTGGCCACGGTGTCCATGGTGCCGAACATCTGGGGAATATCCATGATGTGGCCGGGGTAGAAGAAGGTGATGCGGTTTTCATACCACTTTTCGCCGTATTCGCTGCCCAGGTCCTGGCCGCCCCACTTCTTGGCGATTTCCAGGATGATTTCCATTTCGATGTCCACGATGCGCTGGATGCCTTCCACGGCCAGGTTCATGAAGCAGCCTTTCTTTTCAAAGCCCAGGATCTTTTTGATGATGGACACCGTTTCCGCTTCGTCGAAGAACCGCAGGATGGAGGGCTTCACCTTCTGCATGATGTCCCGCCCCGCCATATAGCCGGAGTGCATGTCGGGAAAGAGGAACGCGCGGAACTGGCGGCTTTCCGGCTGCTCAAAGAGCTTGAAGGTGGCTTTGGTGATCACCCCCAGGGTGCCCTCGGAGCCGATGAAAATCTGGTTCAGGTCCGGCCCCGCCGCGTGCTTGGGCACCGGCAGGGTGTTGATGATATCGCCGTTGGGCAGCACCACTTCCATGGAGATGCACATATCGTCGATCTTGCCGTACTTGGTGCTCATGATGCCGATGCCCCGGTGGCCCAGCGCGCCGCCGATGGTGCCGCAGGTGAGGCAGGAGGGGATATGCATGCAGGAATAGCCCTTTTCGTTGGCGTACCATTCCAGCTGCTGGAAGATCATGCCCGCTTCGGCGGTGATGGTGCGGCTCACCTCGTCGATCTCGATCAGACGGCTCATGCGCTTCATATCCATCATGATGCCCCCGGCCATGGGCAGCGCGCCGCCCTGGGAGCCGCTGCCGCCGCCCCAGATGTGTACGGGGATTTTATAATAATTGGCGATTTTGAGCACCTTGCTCACTTCTTCGCTGCCGCCCGGCCGCACGATCCAGTCCGGCATGGGGGGCACCTGGCCCCGGTCCGCCCACATGCGGCCCACCCAGAAATAATCCACCCCATATGTCATCCGGTCGCTGACGGAAACGGATACGTTTTCCACGCCCACCGCGTCCTCCAGCTCCGTTTGGATCATATCGCCCATAAATGCCTTGCGTTCCATCGCTGTTATTCCTCCCATACTTTGTGTTCAAGCGTTATTCCGCGGCTTCGCAGGAAAGCGCGGCATTCTTCGTCGTCCGCCATGGCCTGGCGCGCGCCTAGGCGGGTGCATTTGATGGCCGCCGCCGCGCTGGCGTACTGGCAGGCTTCGCCGTTGGCATAGCCCCGTATCTTGCCCGCGGCAAAGGCGCCGTGGAAGGTGTCGCCGCAGCCGTTGGTATCTACCGCATGCACCGGATAGCTTTCATATCGGCGCATGCCCTTTTCATCCAGCAGGATGCCGCCCCGGACGCCCTGGGTCACCACCAGGACCTCGGGCCGGTACGCATCATACAGCTTTTCCGCGGCTTTCTCGGCGGTATCCTCCCCGGTGATTTTCAGCGCGAATTCCTCGGAGGGGATCAGATAATCCGCAAAGGGCAAAAGCCTCTCGACCCCCGGGTACGTGCCGCCCGCGTCGTAGCTGACCTTGACGCCCATCTTTCTGCATTCCCTGGCCGCGTATACCGCGGCGTCCAGCATATGCCCGTCCACGTGCAGCACCCGGGCATGGGCCAGCATGTCCCTGTCCAGCTCTTCCGGGGCGGGGGGCTCCACGGTGCCCCTGTTCCAAATGCAGGTGCGGCTGGAGGCGGCCTGATTTAAAAGCACCACGGAATGGAAGCTGACGCCGCCGGGAACCACGCGCACCGCGCTGGTATCCACCTGCCAGCGCCTGAAATCCTCCATCATGAACGCGCCGAAGGGGTCGCCGCCGATGGTGCCCATATAGGCAGCGGGGATGCCCAGCCTGCTGGCGGCCACCAGGGCCGTGGCGCAGGGGCCGCCCCCCTGTACCTTGGTTTCAATGCCCTGCTGCTTGGTGTCCTCCGCGGGGAAATGATCCACCACCATCAGCGTATCATAAACCGTGGAGCCGATGCCCACCATCAGGGGCCACGTTTTGAAATCACGCATTGCTGTTCTCCGCCCGCAGGAGCCTGATTTTTTCACGGCCGAAGGCCGCTACGGCGTTTATGGGCTCCTTCATGAACAGATCCACGGCGAAGATTTCCCGGCTGACGGCGAACACGCCGTCCAGGAACGAATAGCACACATCGGTGCCGAAATTGATTTTCCGGATGCCGGCGCCGATGGCCCGGGTGATCTGATCGTCGGGCACGCCGCTGCCGCCGTGGAGCACCAGCGCCGTCTGGGGGAGCGCCTCATGGATTTCCCGGATGCGGTCCACGGCGATGACGGGGGCCTGCTTATAATGGCCGTGGGCCGTGCCCACCATGATGGCCAGGGCGTCCACCCCGGTGCGCCGGACGAATTCCACCGCCTCGTCCACCCGGGTGTAGTCCGTGGGCACGCCGTCCTTGGCGGAACCGATGTGCCCCAGTTCGCCCTCCACCTGCACCCCTACGGCGTGGGCGAAATCCACCACGTCCTTGAGGATTTTTACGTTTTCTTCAAAGGGCTCGGTGCTGGCGTCCCGCATGACGCCGGTGCAGCCCCAGCGCAGGGCCTTGGCCACCACCTGCCGGTCCGCGCCGTGATCCAGGTGCAGGGCAATCTTGACCTTCGATTTTTGGGCCGCCGCCACCAGGGCGGGCATCATGAACTCCGCCTCAAAATTGGAAAACAGGCGGCTGTACATTTGCAGGATCACGCAGGAATTGGCTTCCTCGGCGGCGCGGATGATGCCAAGGGCCGTTTCTGCGTTGTACACGTTGAACGCCGGGACGGCGCATTGCTTTTCTTCCGCGATGTCCAATACGGTTTTCAGGCTGACGAGCACGGCTTATCCCTCCCTTTTTGCTTACTTTACGCTGTCCAGTTTCAGGTTGGGCACGAATCGGGTAAATTCGCGGATCACGTCCGCCAAATCCCCCTCCACCTCGCACATGTGGTGGATGTAGGGGCCTTCCACCAGCTTCCGTTCCCAAGCGGGCAGGTCGTCAAACTGCGCCCACAGGTAGGTGCCGAAGGTGTAGGGGCCGTCCGCGGAGGTACAGGTGCCGGCTAAAATGCTGTAATCGCCATTGTCCTGGTCGAAGCGGGCGATGGTATATTTGCCGTCCTTCACCTGGAACCACTGGCGCATGTTCACGTTCTTGCAGGGGCTGCCTTCCTTTTTGAGGCTGTACGCGAAGGGGCCGCAGTGCCACAGCAATTCCGTGTTCCTGTCCTCCGGATGGCGCACGGTAAATTCACCCAGGAAGGGAATCTTCTCGCCCAGGGCCGCGCAGGACAGCAGGGCCATGGTGATGGCGGCGTGCATGTCGCTTTCGCAGGAAATGATATAGCCCATATCGGCCAATACGCTGTACGCCGTGCAGGGCATGGCGCCCACGGCCAGCTGCATGGCCGTCCAGCACTCGGCGGACACGGCCTGGACCCGGTATGTTTCAAACACCCACTGATACAGCAGCACAAAGGCGTACACCTTTTTCAGCAGCGGCGGGGTGATATCGTCCATTTCGTAGCGGGACAAAAGCAGCCTGGCCCCCGCCTCCAGCTCGGCGTCCTTCTCCTTCAATATTTTATTGTACTGGTCCACGACCACCGCCAGGTTCACCGGCACGATCTGCAGGCCGAACTTCTCCATCAATTCGCCTTCGTTGAAGATCACGGAGCAGAAGGGCTTGGGCCGCATGCCCACCTGGGCGATGCGCATGCCGGTGAAATTTTTCACCATGCAGCTCACCCGGACGAACCGGTCCAGCCCCTTGGCGAAGATTTCGCTGTCCACCCGGCAGGTTTCGATGAAGCTGAAGGGGATATGCAGCCGCTGGAACTGCCTGCTCACGCCGAAGATGCCGCACTGGCTGTCGGTAAAGCGGGAGCCGTCCGGCAGGAATTCATCGTCCTGCATGGCCCAGATGCAGGCGGGCTTGCCCACGCCCCTTGCCACCTGGGCGGCGATTTCCTCGTTGCCGAAATTGGCGTTGATGATCAGCACCGCGTCCACCTTTTCCGCCTTGAACCGCTCGATCACCCTGTCCGCGTCCTCGTCGCAGTACATCACGTCCACCGGATTGATGCCCTTTAAGTCCGCAAAGGACACGTGCTCGGAGGCAAAATGCTCCTCAATGTACTTGACGGCAGCGCGGCCCCGCTCCTCCGCTTTTTCCCAATTAAAAATCCCGGGCCGGGCGCTCACGTCCCGCCGCATGGGGGCCAATCCGATTTTGACCTTGTAATTCAGCATATCAACCCGCCTTCTTTCTTCCGTTCTTGATTCAGGAGGATCATTCTGGAACTATTGTAATCCACGGATCGGAGAAAGGAAATATCTTATATTCATGATTTTATATAAGGATATTGCGTATTTTGATATATTGTCCAAATTTACGGCGGAGGGTATAATGGAACCAAAAGGGCATCTTTCCTGGCGCCGCGTACATAAGGAGGGATTTTCGTGAAAAAATACCGCGCTGCCGTGATCGGGCTCGGCTTTATCGGCCCGCTGCATTTGGACGCGCTGATGCGCGTGCCCCAGGCGGAAATCGCCGCCGTCTGCGACGCGGACCCTGCCGCCCTGCGGCTTCACGCCGAACGGCTGGGGGTGCCCGCCGTGGCGGACTGGCACGCGGTCATCGACGATCCTTCCATCGATGTGATCCATAACTGCCTGCCCCCCGGGCTGCACGACGCGGTGAACCGCGCCGCGCTGCTTCAGGGCAAGCACCTCTACTGCGAAAAGCCCCTGTCCCTCACCGCCGCTTCCGCCCGGCAGATGGCGGAGCTGGCGGAAAAGCAGGGCGTCAGGGCGGCGCTGAACCATCAGTACCGCATGAACGCCGCCGTGCGGGAAATGCGCGCCCAGGTGCAAAAGGGCATGGCGGGGCGCGTGCTGGCCGTCACCGGCTGCTATTTGCAGGAATCCGCCGTCCGGGCAAGCGACTGGTCCTCCCGGATGGAAAATACAGGCATCTCCCGCACCCTCAGCGATATCGGCACCCACTGGGCGGACACGGCCTGCTGCGTGCTGGGGCAGCCCATCGCCCGGGTATTTGCCGACCTGCATATCCACCACCCCGTCCGTACGGACAGCGAAGGAAAAGCCCACAGGATGGATACGGAGGACACGGGCTTCATCCTGATGCGGTTCGAGGACGGCACGCCCGGCCAGGTGACCGTGAGCAAAGCCGCCAGCGGCCACAAAAACGACCTGCGGCTTTCCGTCTGGGGAGACAGCTATTCCCTGGCCTGGGAGCAGGAGCAGCCGGACCGCCTGCGCCGGGGCATCCAGGGGGTGGGCTTTGAAACCGTCTACATGAACCCCAAAACCTGCCAGGCGGAAACGCGGCCCTTCATCACCGCCCCCATGGGCCACGTGATGGGCTGGCCGGATGCCCTGCGCAACGCCGTGCAGGCCTTTTATGATTCCCTGGCCGATCCAAAGGCCCCGTCCCCCTGCGCCACGCTGCGGGACGGTTTTGCCCACATGGCCTTCGTGGAGGCCTGCGTTCAAAGTTCCCGGGAAAACCGATGGGTGGAGGTGGAAGCATGGTAAACGTGCTGGTCTGGTATGAAAACCGCCCGCTGCCGGAAGCGGCGGAAAAAGAAAAAAACGTTTATCCCCAAGGGATTCACGGGGCTTTGGCTGAATTGTTCGGGGCCGAAACCGATCTGAACGTCCGCGCCGCCGTGATGCAGGATCCCCGGCAGGGGCTCAGCGACGAAAGCCTCGCTTGGGCCGACGTGCTGGTGTATTTCAGCCATAAGCATTGGCGGGAAATCGCCGAGGACCGGGTGGACGCCATGCACAAGCGCGTCCTGGAGGGCATGGGCCTGGTGCTGCTGCATTCCGCCCACGCCAGCCGCATCTTCGCCCGCCTCATGGGCACCCGCACCCAAAGCCTCAGGTGGCGGGAAAACGACGAATGGCAGCGGGTCTGGACCGTCATGCCCGGCCATCCCATCGCCCGGGGATTGGAAAAAGAATACTTTGTCATCCCCCAGGACGAAACCTATGGGGAATACTTTGAAATCCCCCAGCCCGACGACCTGGTTTTCCTCACCACCGCCCAGGGCGGGGAGGTGCTGCGCAGCGGCTGCTGCTGGTACAGGGGGCAGGGACGGGTTTTCTATTTTGCGTCCGGCCACGAAACCTATCCGGTCTATTACCAGAAAGAAGTGCGCACCGTGCTGCTTAACGCAGTGCGCTGGGCCGCCGCGGGCAGCCGTACAGGCTGGCCCGTCTGGGCGCGCGAAACAGAGCCGCCGCAGCAGGTATGAGGGCCCTGCTTTTAAAGCGAAAAGCCTTTAACTGTTTATATCCTTTTCACTGTATGCCAGCGGCAGGGTGATGGTGACCGTGGTGCCGCTTTCGGGAATGCTGACGATATCAAAATCCGCCCGCGGGCCGTAAATCAGAATGAGGCGGTCCCGCACGTTGCGGATGCCGATGCCGCTAACGGCCTTCTTTTTCCCCTCCGCTTCCTCTTCCTTCCATTCGCCGCAGAGCACCCGCCGCAGCGTTTCCGGGTTCATGCCCGCCCCGTTGTCGGTCACGGTGACGCGCAGCCGCCCGTCTTCCGTCTGCTCCGCCCGGATGGCCACCACGGCTTCCTCCGCCCGCACGCCGTGCACCAGGGCGTTTTCCAAAAGGGGCTGCAAAATCATGGTGGGGATCAGCGCCTGCCGCGCTTCCGGCGCGCAGGAAAAGGGGGTTTCCAGCACGCTGCCGTAGATATGGCGGAAAATATAGGCGTATTCCCGCAGGCTGTTGAATTCCCGCTCCACGGGGATAAACCGCTTTTCCATGTTGTAGGTGTTCTGCCGGAAGAAAGAGGAAATGTGGGTGACCACCTCGCAGATTTCCTCCTGCCCGCTCAGCTTGGCCATGGCGTTGACCACCTCCATGGCGTTATAGATAAAATGCGGGTTGATCTGGGACTGCAGGGAACGGTACTTGTACTCCAGGGCGTCGTATTCCGCCCTGTTTTTTTGCTTTTCCTCCTGCACCACCCGGTCCATCAGTTCCTGATTGCTTTGCAGCATGGTGTTGAAATGCGCCGCCATCTGCCCGATTTCATCGCCGCTGGTGACCGGGGCGCGGGTGCCCAGCTTTCCGGCGGCCGCGTCGTCCATGGCGCCCACCAGGGTGCTGATCTGCCTGGTCATGCCCCGGGTGGCGAAAAACACGGCGGCGGAGCCCAGCGCCACGCCCAGCAGGCCGATGAGCAGGCCGGTGCGCACAACGTCCCGGCTCATTTCATACAGCACGCTGTCCGGCAGGATGCCTACCGCCTGCCATTCCCGCGTCTGCCGCTGGGCGATCAGGCTGTGGCCCACGGTCTGCCCGTCCCGGACCCGGACCTCCCGGGCGAAGGCTTCCGTTTCCGGCGCGGCGCTGCCGCTGAGCGCCACCAGTTCCTCCCCGCGGAAAAAGGCCACCGTGCACAGGCGGCTGAGCCAGTCGCTGCCCAAGGTGACGATTTCCGGGTTCCGGATGCGGGCCAGGGCCTTTCCCACAAAGCGGAAGGGCTCCTGATGGTATACGTCCCGGATCAGATACACCTGCCCGTCCTCCGTCCGCACCCATACCGGCGCGCCATACGTCTTTTCCCCATAGGTTTCCAGCAGGGCGGAGGCCGTATTCACAAAGGAAGGGTCCGCCAGCGTATTGGAAAAGGACTGGCCGTTCTTTGCCCGGATATAAACGCTGTCATAGCCGCTGTTGGCGGTGATGGACATGCTCAGCGCTTCGGCGATTTCCCGGGTGCGCTGCAGGGTCACATGCGCGTTTTCACTGTCCTGGGCATACAGGAAATCAGGGATGCGGCGCGTGGCCATCTGGGTGAAAAACTGCCGGGCGATGGCGGAGGTCTCGCTTTCAAAATTGAGGAGCGACTGCTCTGTCATCAGATCCAGATGGGAGCGCACGTTTTTTTCCGTGTTCCGGTAGGAAAGCACGGTGAGCGCCAGGGTGATCACCACCGTGACGCACAGGATGCTCACCCCGAAAACCAGCAGCAGCTTCACCCGGTAACTGCGATCCCGCAGGGCTTTCACGTGCTCACCTTCCTGTTCCTGTATTCCGTGGGCGTCATGCACTGCACCCGCTTGAAGGCGTTATAAAACGAAATATAATTGCTGTAGCCCACCGCGTAGGCCACTTCCTCCACCAAAATCCGGGGATCGGCCAGCATGGTGCAGGCCACGGCCATTTTGGCGTTGAGCACATGCTCGTGGAAGGTGATGCCCGTTTCCTTGCGGATCAGGGCGGACAGGTAATTGCCGCTGACGAACATTTTTTCCGCCACGGTATTGAGCTGCAAGCCTTCCGCTGCGTGGAGCTTGATATACTGAATGGTGTTCCGGGTAAGCAAAGAATACTGCTGCTCCTTGGCGCTGCTGCGCAGGGCGGCGCAGATTTTCAGCAGGCAGGCTTCCACTTCCTCCGGGCTGGTGACAAACCAGCTTTCATACAGGGCGGCGTCGGTCTGCAGATCGGAGGGGGCGCCGAATTTCTTGCGCAGCTCCAGGGAATACATGGCGATCATGGCCCGCAGCTGGCTGTATTGATGGCCGCTGAGCTCCACCAGTTCCCCGGCGGCCTGCCGGGCGGATTCCTCGCTGAGCTCCGCCTTTTCTATCAGGGCGGCGATGCGCTGGTTGAAATTCATCACCCGGGGGCTGGGGGCGGCGCGGGATTCCTCCGCTTCAAAGAAGACCACGGCGGCCTGGTCCTCCTGCATCAAAGCCGCTTCCCACATGGCCTGCCGCGCCTGCTGGTACACCTGCCGGATGGCGTGGAGGGACGTGTTCTGATCGCTGACGCCGATATTCACCGGCACCAACATCTCCCGGCCCACGGCTTGAGCAAGCTCAGCGGCCTCCGCCCGCCAGTTTTCATCCGCCTGATCCCGCATCACAAAGGCCACCATGGCGTCGTACAGCAGGCAGGTGACGGCCCGGGCCTGGTGGGAGGCGATGATGCGGTCCAGGTGGTTCAGGGAGCTTTGGCTGAAGGTTTCATCGGCGTTTTCCTGGATGGTCATGATGTAATACGCGCCGAACCGCAGATGGAGGTCTTCCAGCATCGTGCGTACGCCCTGGCCCTTCTGGGAGGGATTGGTGAGCAGCGACATGAGCTGGGCCTGGCGGGTGAAGGTATCCGCCCGCGCAACGCTTTCCAGGGCGGCCTTGCGGCGGCGCATCTCCTCCGTGGCCTGGCGCACGGACTGGATGACCTCATCGTTCTTGATCGGCTTCAGCAGATAATCGAACACCGCCAGCTTGATGGCCCGGCTGGCGTACTGAAACTGGTCGTAGCCCGTGATGATGATGACCTTGCAATCCGGTATATCCTGCCGCACGGCCTCCAGCATATCGATGCCGCTGCACTGGGGCATGCGGATATCCGTAAGCAGGATGTCCGGGCGGGTTTCCAGAAGGAGGCGCTTGCCCGCTTCCCCGTCCCGCGCCGTGCCCACGATCTCGCAATCCAGCGCCGCCCAGTCGATCGTTTCCATTAAGGAACGGATGGTCAGGGGATTGTCCTCCACGATGACGACATGATACTGCATCCACAACCCTCGCTGTTCTGTTTTTCTCTGCCTGCATTATATCAAAAAAGCGGACTGTTGACAATCCGCCTTTTATTGTATTGCCCCGTCAGCCTTTGACGGCGCCGGACATGATGCCCGAAACGATGAAGCGCTGGGTGCACAGATACAGGATCAGCACCGGCAGCATGGCCAGCATGAAGAACGCGAAGGCCAAGTTCAACTCGCTCATGTTTTCCCCGAAGTAGATGATCTGGGCCAGGGGCAGGGTGCGGCTGTTGTCCTCCCGCAGCAGCACCACGGCGGTGGAATAATCGTTCCACACGTACAGGGTGTTCAGCACCCCCTGGGTGACGTTGATGGGCATCATCAGGGGGAACACGATGCGCCAGAAGGTGCCGAACTTGGTGCAGCCGTCGATGCTGGCGGCCTGCTCCAGCTCCCGGGGGATGCTTTTCACAAAGCCCGTGATAGCCAGCACGCTGATGGATACCTGCAGGCCGGAACGGGCCAGGATGAAGCCCAGGTTGGTGCTCACCAGGCCCAGGTTGTAGATGTTCATATACAGGGGCAGCATGATGCACTGGAAGGGCACCAGCACGCCGCTGATGAACACGGAATACATGATTTTGTAGAACGGGCCGTTGTTCCTTGCCAGGATATAGGACGCCATGGAGGTGGAAAACAGCAGCAGCAGCACGGTGGGAATGGTGGTGAGCAGGCTGTTTTTGAAGCCGATCCCCACGTATTTGTTTTCCCGGATCACCCGCACGTAATTGTCCAGGGTGGGGGATTTGGGCCAGGCCAGCCGGTTCAGGCTGATATCCGAATGGGTTTTGACGGAGTAAAGGAAGCTGATATAGAAGGGAATGAGCACGATGGCGACGAAAATCACCAGCACCGCGATGCGCAGGATATTCAGCGTCCTTTTCTTTTTGGCTGACGCGCTCATGGAACGGCGGGGTTTGGCCAGGGCTGTCATCACAGCTCAACCTCCTTTTTCCGCAGGATGGTGGTGATCACATTGGTGAGGAGCACCAGCACGAGGGTGAGGATGATGGCGGCCGCCTGGCCGATGCCGGCCCGGGAATTGCCGAAAATATATTCATACACGAACACGGCTGTGGTTTTGGCCGCTTTCATGGTGATCACCATTTGAGAATAGTCGAAGCACCGCAGGCCCCAGGCCAGGATCAGCGTCACGTTGGAGGTGATGGCGGGCATCAGCATGGGCAGGGTGATCTTGCGGAACTGGGTCCACCAGTTGGCGCCCTCCACGTTGGCCGCTTCGTAATATTCCAGCGGGATGGATTGGAGCCCGGCAATATAAATCAGCATGCAGTAGCCCATATCCCGCCATATGGCGATGGCGGAAAGCCCGGCGATCACCTGGGAGGAAACGCCCAAGGGGCTGGGCTGGCCGGTAAGGGGCATCAAAACATCCGTATACACATAGCTCCACACTTTGGTGGACGCCACCAGCGAAACGGTAAAGGGCATGAACAGGAGGGTGCGGATCACGTTGTTCAGCTTGCCCGAGCGCCAGATCATCAGCGCCAGGGCCAGGCCCAGGATGTTGGCGCCCAGGATGTACAGGATGGTGAAATGGGCCGTATTGAGAAAGGTCTGCTGGAAGCTGTTGTTGTTGATCAGCTTGATATAGTTATCGAACCCTACATAATTCCAGGCTTTGGCGAAGATCGCCTTTTTATCGGTAAACGAAATGGGAATGCTTTGAATGAACGGGATCAGTTCCACAAACGCGAAGAGGGCAAAGGCCGGCAGCATAAACAGGATATTCCCGCCATGCTCGCGCACGGAATATACCGTCAGCCGCCGCTTCTTTTTTTTGGATTGTCCGATGGTCGTGCTCATGCCGGTCATCTCCTGCCTTGGCTGTGAAGAATGGAGCGCGGGCCGCCCGCTGTTGCCTGCGAGCGGCCCGCAAGGATTCAGTCATTCAGCGCTTTCAATCGCGTCAGTTCAGGGCGCGCACGTCGGCAAAGGCGCTGTCCAGGTTCTCCAGGGCCTGGGTCACGGTCATGCCGCCGCCGGTGATGCAGCTCTCCACGAAGGAGGTCAGCTCGCCGCGCAGGGCGGTGGTGTAAGCGGAGGTGAAGGGCTTGGTGAAGTTGCCGTAGTGGGCGATGTCGCCGGACTTCTTGATTTCGGCCAGGGTCTTCACCATGGGCAGCAGGTTATCGGAAACTACGCCGGTGTTCAGGGGCATCTGGGAGATCTCGGACCAGGCGACGCCCTGGCTGAGCCAGTATTCCATGAAGTCCAGCGCCACGTCCGCGTGGTCCGCCTGGGGATTGACCATGAAGCTCTGGTCCACCTGCACGTTCAGCTTGGCGGAGCCTGCGTCGTCGATGGGCACCAGGAAGTAGCCGATTTCAAACTGGGGATTCTTGTTCAGCATGGAGCCGATGTTCCAGGAGCCGTCATACCGCATGGCGGCGCCGCCGGAGCAGAAGACTTCCAGGGCCATATCCTGGGTGTTGGACATGGCGTCGGCGCGGGCATGGGTCAGGCGGGCGGCGATGTTTTCCAGGGCTTCGGCGGCATAGGGCACATCCACCCACTTGGTGGTGCCGTCCATCAGGCGCTCGAAGATGTCGGTGTCGCCGGCGGCGATGGCGCGGGTCCAGAAGGTGTTGCGCCATTCGATGTCGCCGTACACGGCGTCATTGAAGGAATGCACATAGGGATCGATGCCCAGTTCGGCCAGCTTATCCTGCAGGGCATTCAGCTCGGTCAGGGTCTTGGGCACTTCCAGGCTGTTGTCGGCGAAGATCTGGGTGTTGTAGAAAATGCCCCAGGTCTTAAAGTCGATGGGGAAGCCGTAGATCTTGCCGTTGGCGGATACGTCGCCCAGGTCGCCGGCGGGCAGGCCCATGGCCTTGATGGTCTCGTTGTCCGTCAGGTCCATGACGAAGCCTTCCTCCACCAGGTCGGGATACAGGCCGGGGTTGCCCATGATGACGTTGGGCTTTTCACCGGAGGACAGGGCCGTGGACAGCTGGGGGAAGTAGTCGGTGCCCTGGTTGTAGTACACGTTGTTGAACTTTACATTGGGATGCAGCGCGGTATAGGCGTCTTCAATGGCTTTCAGGCCGGCCTGCTTGGCGTCCTGCGCCATGTAATGGAATACCGTGATCGTGATGTCGTCCTCCGCCATGGCAAAGCTGCATACGGACAGCAACATCGCCATCGCCATCAACAGGGCCAGAAACTTTTTCATAGGTATGCCTCCTTCTCAGTGGTTCAGATTCCGGAGCCTCGTTCTCCCGGGCTCCTTTTGATGGTATTATTATAACGTGACCGCGCGCAAGAAGGAATATACCGTTTTCATCAATTCCTTATTCTTTTTTAATATCCGGTCGATTTTCCGCCGTTCCGGACACATCCTGGGCGGCCCCTCAAAACAGCGGCCTGGCAGTTTTTAGATAGGGAAATCGTAGCCTTCAGCAATTACAAATCACAACATGAAAAACCATCTTGCAATCACGGACAAAGTATGGTATGATTTAGCCGACAAGATCGGCTTTGGCCGACAGAACGAAAAAATGAAAATGGAGGGTATTTGTAATGAAGAAAGTTCTTGCATTGCTTCTGGCGCTGATGATGATGGGCGGCCTGATGGGCGGCGCCCTGGCTGTGAACGAGGATGTGGAAGGCGAGCTGGTCATCTATTCTTCCATGTATCCCTTCGTTATCGACATGATGGACGAAGCGATCAAGGCTGAGTTCCCCAACCTGGTGCCCGGCAACGACGGCAGCTTCTTCTTCTACGGCGGCACCAGCTCGCTGATCACCAAGATCTACGGCGAAATGGAAACCGGTACCCTGGGCTGCGATATGATGCTGGTGGCTGAACCCGCCTTCTCCCTGGAGCTCAAGGACGCGGGCTACCTGCAGCCCATCGAGATCGATAATCCCGGCGAACTGCTGCGCTTCCCTTATGACGAAGAGGGCTACTGGTATCCCGTGCGCGTGTGCAACATGGTGCTGGCTTACAACCCTGAAATGGAAGCGGACTGGAACGCCAAGGGCGTGAACATCCCCAAGACCTTCAAGGACTTCGCCTTTGATACCGCGCTGAAGGGCTATATCTCCATGGGCAACCCCCTGTCCAGCGGCACCACCTACGCCGCCGTGGCGTCCCTGATCCAGGATAACCACTACGGCCAGGACTACCTCAAGGGCCTGGCTGCCAACGAAGTGATGATCGAGTCCGGCTCCACCGCCATTGCCAAGCTGCAGAGCGGCGAGTGCGCGGCCATCATGATCCTGGAAGAATCCATCCTGAAGGTGCTCAAGGAAGAAGCCGATAAGGGCACGCCCATCACGAACCTCAAGTGCATCTATCCCGAGGACGGCGTGGTGCTGATCCCCTCCACCGTGATGACCGTGGCCGAAGACCACAGCAAGAACGTGAACATCGAAGCCTGCGAAGCCGTGGAAAAGTGGCTGCTGAGCGAAGACGCGCAGAAGCTGATCCTCCAGGGCTACATGCACTCCGTGTTCGCCGGCATGAAGGAAATCCCCTATGAGTCCGTGGACACCGAAGGCCTGATCGAAAAGGATCTGGGCGTGGATTGGGAGAACGCCTTCCGCAACCGCGAAGCCATCAACACCGCCTGGACCGAGATCGTGACCACCAAGTAACCTTTTTCTGACGGATCGCTTCCGCGGGGGGAGCCGCAAGACGGCTTCCCCCGTTTGGGTATTCATATCCTGTGATTTTCAACGCAAAGAGGTGCATGCGGATGAAAAACGCGACTGCGGCGCAAAAGGAACTGCCGAGGCAAAACCACGCGCCCCTTTTGACCAAGCTGGGCCTGGCGCTCTTTTTCGTGCTGGGCATTGCCATCATCGTGCTTGGCATTTCCGGGCAGCGGGCCTACGATACCTCGGGGTTCAGCGCCGAATCGGCCTACAGCGCTGTTTACAGCCTGCATAAAGACGTGGCTTCCGTTTGGGAAAAGCAGCTTAAGCCCCAGCTTTCCGCCCTTCCGGAGGATAAGCGGACGCTGGTGGACGAAGCGGCCCGGGCCCTGCTGGACGCTGCCTGGGAAAGCCAGAGCGCCGGGGGCGCGGCAGAGGTGGAAACCATCCTGTCCGGCGGGGCGGAGAAGGAACGGCTGACCTATCAGCTGCTTTACGCCACCTACCTGGTCAATGGGCCCAAGGTGAGCACGGCGCAGAAAAAGGAAATCGCCGCGCTGTCCGAAGCTGACCTGGCCGCGTTCCGGGAGGCGGTGCTAAGCGGCGTCATCGATGAAACCGCCGCGCTGCCTGGCGCCGCGGCAAAGGCTGCCGAGCTGCAGGGGCAGGAACGCCAGGCCCTGCTGATGCAGATGTACTTCACCAGCGCCGGCTCCGCCGAATCCACCGAATCGGTGAACACCCTGAAAAAGGGCGTGCGCGACAAGGCGAAGCAGCTGGACGCTTTCCGCATGATCGCCAAAGGGGAGGTCAGCTGGCTTTGGCAGCTGATCGTCAGCAACAGCCGCACCGCCGTGCTGGTGGGCATCATCATCGCCCTGGACGCGCTGCTGATGACCCTGCTCATGATGTGGGAGAAGAGCTGGATCGTGGATGTCAAGTGGATCATCATTCTTTTGATCGTGGACTTCCTGCTCCTGTTCCAGCTCATGCCGCTGGTGTACATGGTCATCAAGGCGTTTTTCCCGGACGGGAGCTTCTCCACGGAAACCTTTGAGCGCCTCTATACCTATCAGCTGAATCTGGACGCGCTGATCAATACGCTCATCGCCGCCAGCAGCACCATGGTGCTGGGCACGCTGCTGGCCTTCCCGCTGGCCTGGCTGGTGGGCCGAACGAACCTGTACGGCAAGAAATTCTTCCGGGCCCTGTTCGTGCTTACCTACATGGTGCCGCCCTATGTGGGCGCCATGGCCTGGCTGCGGCTGCTGAATCCCAACGTGGGCACCATCAACCAGTGGCTGCGGGTGCTGTTCCGCCTGAGCGACGCCCCGGGGCCGCTGAACGTGTACACCCTGCCGGGCGTGATCTGGGTGCTGGTCAGCTTCTATTATCCGTATGCTTTTATCACCATCAGCCGCGCCATGGAGAAGATGGACCCCTCCTTGGAGGAGGCCAGCCGCATCAGCGGCGGTTCACCGCTGAAAACACTGTTCACCATCACCCTGCCCATGATGATGCCCTCCCTGATCGCCGGGGCCCTGCTGGTGTTCGTCGGCGCGGCCAGCGCTTACGGCATTCCCTCCATCATCGGCAGCCCGGGCCGCGTGCATACGGTCACCACCCGCATCGTGGAGTACGTTTCCCTGGGCCAGCAGGCCCTGAACGACGCGACGGGCATGGCGGTGTTCCTGATGGTTTTGGCGCTGATCATCCTGTTTATCTCCGACGTTGTGCTGGCGAAGCGGCAGTATATCACCGTATCCGGCAAGTCCGTGCGGCCCGCCATTGTGGACCTGCGCTCCTGGCGCGTCCCGCTGACGGTGATCGTGAGCGTCTTTGCCGTCATCATGATCTTCATCCCCTTCGCTACGATCTTTGCCACGTCCTTTAAGATCGACATCGGCAAGGGCATGTTTGAAACGAACAATTTCACCTGGACCAACTGGACGACGGTGTTCGGGCGCACGGAAACCATCAACTGCCTGAAAAACTCTCTGGTCTTTGCTGCCGTCACCGCCACCGTGGGCATCGCCATCGCCTGCACCATGAGCTACCTCCTGCAGCGCACGCGGGTAAAGGGCCGGAAGATTCCGGATTTCCTGATCACCCTGGGCTCCGGCACGCCCTCCGTGGTCATTGCCCTGGGCCTCATCATGACCATGAAGGGCAACTTCGGCATCAACATTTACAACACCGCTTATATTATGATCATCGCGTACCTGATCAAATATATGATGATGGGCATGCGCACGGTGGTGTCCGCCATGAGCCAGATCCACGCTTCCCTGGAGGAATGCAGCCAGATCGCCGGGGCAAGCTGGCTGCGCACCATGTTCAAAATCACCGGTCCCCTGATTTTCCCCAGCATCGCGGCGGGCTGGTTCCTGATCTTCATTCCCAGCTTCTACGAGCTGTCCATGACCACCTTGCTCTATTCCAGCACCACCAAGACCATCGGCTTCCAGCTCTATGAATACTGGACGTTCACCAGCCAGCCCATGAGCTGCGCCATGGCCTTCGGCATCCTGCTGATCGTCGTGTTCCTGAACTTTGTCCTGAACCGCCTCACCAAAGGCGAATTCTCCATTTGATAAGGGGTGTTGACAGATGGCAACCGTAACCATTAAAAACGTCACCAAAGCCTTTGGCGATAATGTGGTGCTCAAGGAATTCAACGAAACATTCCGGGAAGGAGAATTCGTCACCCTGCTGGGGCCCTCCGGCTGCGGCAAAACCACCATGCTGCGCATCATCGCGGGGTTTGAAAAGCCCACCTCCGGCGAGCTGTACATCGACGACCAGCTGGTGTCCGGCGGGAAAACCTTCGTGCCCCCGGAAAAGCGCAGCATCGGCATGGTGTTCCAGAGCTATGCTGTGTGGCCGCATATGAACGTGTATGACAATGTGGCTTACCCGCTGAGCATCAAGAAGGTTTCCAAGAGTGAAATCAGGGATCGGGTGGAAAAGGTGCTGGAGATCGTACACCTGAGCCAGTACGCCCAGCGCTTCCCCAACCAGCTTTCCGGCGGCCAGCAGCAGCGCGTGGCCCTGGCCCGGGCTTTGGTGGCGGCCCCGAAGCTGCTGCTGCTGGACGAGCCGCTTTCCAATCTGGACGCCAAGCTGCGCGAGTCCATGCGCTTTGAAATCAAGGATATCCAAAAAAAGCTGGGCATCACCGTGGTGTACGTCACCCACGACCAGACCGAGGCCATGGCCATGAGCGACAGGATCTTCCTCATCAACCGGGGTGTGGTGCAGCAAAGCGGCACGCCGGAGGAAATCTACAACCAGCCCGCCAACCAGTTCGTGGCCGACTTCCTGGGCAAGGTGGATTTCTTCAAGGGCGAGGCGGCCAACGGGCGCATCGTGTTCCCCGGCATGAACGGCCAGTCCATTGCCTACGACGGGCCGCGCACGGGCAAGGTGGAGGTGGCCATCCGGCCGGAGAGCTTTTACTTTGCCCCTGACGGCGCGCTGGAAGGCACGCTGGAAGCCCAGTATTACCTGGGCGACGTGGACGATTGCCGCGTCCGGGTGGGGGAGACCGTGGTGCGCGTCATTGCCAACGGCTATGAATACAAGGGCTTGAAGGAAGGCCAGACAGTCCGGATGAACATACGGGGCTTCATGGTCTTTGAGGACAACGGCCTGCTGGAGCAGATGCTCAAGATCCAGACCTGACAGGGATGGTTTGGGATGCTTAAGCAGCGGCCCGGGGGAGACGGTCATGCAGGAAAGATTGCAAAAACTATATCTCAAAATGATGGACTTTGACCGGGGACAGCCCGACCTGATTCAGCACTTCACGAAAGTCCACGCCTATGCCAAACTGATCGCGGAGTTGGAGGGGATCGACCCCCACGTCCGGGAGGTGCTGGAAGCCGCCGCGCTGGTGCACGACATCGGCATCCCGGCCTGCGATGAAAAGTATGGCTCCCATCCCGGCCCTTTGCAGGAAAAGGAAGGCCCGCCGTTAGCGCGGGCCTTGCTGTCGGAGCTTGGCTTTGCTCCGGAGGAGATAGAACGGGTATGCACGCTGGTGGGCCAGCATCACACCCTGTCGCCCGTTGACGGCATTGACCACCAGATCCTCCTGGAAGCGGATCTCCTGGTGAACTGCTTTTCCCACGGCAATTCCCGCGAAAGCCTGGAGCATACGCTGGAGAACGTCATCGCCACCAAAGCGGGCAGGGAAATCTTCACGGTGATGTTCGGGCTGTGATGGGCGTCACGGCGCACTCAGCCCGAAAGCCTGCTCTGCCAGGGCCAGCGTTTGTTCGATGCTCCTGCCCTCATCCCGCAGGATCACATTGAAGCCGGCATGCAGGAAGCGGTCATACCGCGCTTGGGAATTGATCCGCATCAGGCCCCGGCGGTAGTTGTCCATCGCCCGCTCCGGGTCTTTTTCTTCCATGATCAGGCGGTAGAGGAACTGCTTCTCCCTGTCCGGGCGCTCAAAAAACCGGCTGACGGAAACCTGCGGATCGGCCAGCATGATCAGCACGTGGCCGTGGGGGGCAATGGCGCCCAGGGTTTCCAGGGAAATATTGGTGTCCACGAAAACCGGCTTTCCCCGGCGGCATACATCCGGCAGGATTTGCAGCTCCAGGGTTTCGCACTCCAGGGAAACGCCGTCGATCCAGGCTTCGTAGGCTTCGGGCGTTCTGCGGATGAAGTCGTGCCAGTCCTCCAGGTCGCGGGTGTATGTGAGGCAGGGAAACGCTTCCTTGTCCAGGCCGGGCAGCAGCGCGTCGTGATAGTTTTCTTCGCAGGCAATGCCGTGGTGCTTTTCAGCAAGCAGCCTGACCATCGTAGACTTTCCGGCATACGCCGTGCCCGTGATGAAATACGCGTTTTCAAATACCATGTTCATTCTCCTTCGTGTCCTTCGCTTTCATTATACGCCCATCCCGGATGCGCCGTCAATGCGGCGGCCTGAAATGATTGTTCCGCCAGCTTCATCAAGGCTGGGTGGAGCAATCAATCAGACAGCAGGAAAAAGAAGCCAGGATGCCTTTTTCGGGACATCATGGCTTCCTTTTTTGGCTCTTCACGAATTGATAGGGAAATGTTCCATCAAACCACAACCCTACGATGTCATCCCGAGCGAAGCCGAGCCAGAGGCGAGGCATAGCCGAGGGATCTGTCAGTGAATCGTTAAGCCAACCTACAGATCTTTCGACTCCGTTCCGCTCTCGCTCCACTCCGCTCAA
>JAFZOG010000019.1 GCA_017550745.1 Clostridia bacterium
CGCCCTACGCTGAAAACCAGCCCAAGGGCAGGTTTTCCGGGCGCTTCGGGCCCCGGCGACCGCCTTGGGCTGCCGCCCGGCCTACGCTGAAAACGGTACACTGTACCGTTTTCCGGGCGCTTCGGCCCCTGCGGATTAAAAATCGAAGGGCTGCGGCCCTTCGATGCATCCCAGGGGTTTTTCGACAATCTGAAAGTATTTTCGACGGCCTGAGCAGCCCGGGCCGCGGTATCATCAGAAAAAGGCAGAAAGAATCCGTTTTGTAATAATTTTGTCATGTTTTGTAAAGAAAGCCGCGGGACGTCCCGGCCCTTCAAAGGCAGGTATTTTCTGGAATACCGCCCTTTTTCCAATACAAAAAAAGCAAGTCGATGCTGTTTTATGTTACACAAACCTGCCCGAAATTTACATATTTCTTTTATTTTGTAATTTTTTTGATTCTTTTTGTAATACTTTCTTTATAAATTCTTGACATTTTTGCAAAAGTAAGGTATCATATATGCCGTAAATCCTTATGCATCCGCATCGGACTTTCTTGATTAAGGAGAGAAGGCTATGAGGAAAGTCATCGCATGGGCCTTATTTTTCGGCCTGATATGCGTTATGACGCCGGCTTTGGCCATAGACGTCCCCCAAATATATCAATGAGTACGACGGCCTGCCCTATATGCCCAGCCTCAGCGAGTTTGCGGCCATGCGCACCAAGCAGGTGGAGGAAATCGTGACCATCTGCAAGCTGTACCGCGTCAACGGCTATGTGACGGCCTGGCATCCCACCTACGCCGCCTCCGACGGCACCTCCGACGGACGCTACACCGTGGCGTACCTGTCCGACCAGACCATCGACGGGGACACCTGGACCGTGGCTTACGGGCGCAACGGCAAGATCCAGTGGTTCTATGTGACGCTGTACGACACGGAATTTTTCGGCGAGGACCTGGGCACCGCCATCGTCAAGTTCGAGCCCTGCAACACCGGCTGGTTTATCCGCGAAATCACGGAAACCTACGAGGACGGTTCCTACATCAGCGCCTATTACAGCCGCACCGGCAACGGCAAGCTGGCCTATTACCGCGCCAGCGAGTTCTTCCAGTGACATGACCGCTCAAATAGTTACAAATTATTTCATTTCTGTCTGAAAACAGAAAAATTATTGTAATAAATTGTTGACAATTTTGAGATGTTCCAGTATAATATAGAAGAACAGCTAAAGTCTTTCCACTATCTCACGAAAAGGGAGATGCTTTTATGAAAAGATACCTGTTGATGATCCTCGCGCTGGCATTGATTTTCTCTTTATCCGCCGGAATCGCGGAGGCAGTGCACACGGAGGAATACCTCGTCTATCAGGGGGAGGAGCCGGACGTTCCGGATCTGAGCATTTTTGCCAAGCTCAACGCCTCCACGCCTGACAAGAACGACCGCGTCACCGTGACCCTCAGCGCCCCCGTGGACAGGCTGTGGGCCAACTGGATGGGCAAGGATGAAAAACCTGAGGAGCTGTATCTCAATTCGCAGCTGAGCGCGACGTTCTCCACCAAAGGCCATCCGTACCAGGTAGGCGCGCTGCCCCCCACCGGGCAAAGCCTGACCAAGGAGGAATCCTCCCAGCGCTTTATCATCGAGTTCGGCGCCCTGGATTCTCAGATCAACTGGCGCAAGATTCAGGCCCAGAACGCCGCTGCCGCGGGTGAATGCGTACAGGTGGTGGATCCCCAGTGGATCCTGGTCCGCGTCGAGGACGGCGAGATCATGGGGAAATACGATGACAGCCTGAACTGCACCGATATCGAAGTGCCCCACGGCTACAAGCTGGAGAAGGTGGACGGCTACGCCGTCGCCTGGCACTGGAGCTCCCAGGGCTCCAACGGTTACCCCAACCTGGCTTATATCACCCTGCAAAAGGGCTATGTAGTCATCTACGGCAGGAACGGCACCATCCAGTCCGTCATGAAGTACAGCCCGGATCTGAAGGTGTTCGGCATCGAAATGGGGACGACTGCCGACGATACGGGCTGGGAAAAGGTTCTCTCCTCCTACTATGTGTGCAAGAACGTTTCGGAATACAGCGGCCTGCCCGAGCTGCCGCCGATCAGCAGCTTCGCCCAGATAGACGCCGTCAATTCCGGGGATGGAAAATCCATCGTGCTTTACCTGAACAAGCAGGTGGATCACCTGTGGGCCAACTGGATGGGCAAGGGCGAAGAACCGGAAGAGCTGACGGTCAGCGCGAACAACCGGGCCGTCGTTTCCACCAACGGCCATAAATACCAGGTAGGCACCCAGTGGGTGGGCGAGATCGCCCAGGGAGAAACCGGAAAGCGGCAGAAGATCGTGTGGGGCGCGTATCCGTCCTATATCGACTGGGCTGTGGGCCAGGTCAAGCAGGGAAGCGATGATCCCGGCTATGTGAAGGTGGTCCTGCCCCACTGGGAGGTGCAGGAAATCACCACCGGCAGCGTGGCAATGATCTACGACGACAGCATCAACTGCACCGACATCAGCGTCCCCAAAGGATATAAGCTGGTGAAAAAGGAAGGCTACGCCGTGGCGTACAACACCCAGGGCATCAATTCCGACGGTTCGCCCAACCTGGCGTACATCGCCGAGCAGGACGGATGGACGGTGTACTACAACCGCGCCGGACAGATCGTGATGGTCACCAGGACGGTGCCCAACAGCAGCTTCTTTGAAGTCGGCACCGGCACAGCCACCGTCCAGTATGAAAAGAGCGAGTTTGGACAGTGGATGGTCAGCAGGATCACGGAGGTTTATCCCGACAACCGTTCCATCACCGCCATTTACAGCCGCTATGGCACCGGCGACCTGGAAGACTATCAGGTGTCCAATTTCTAAAACCAGCATATGAAATTATGTTTCCCCCGCCCGGATTGCAATTGGGCGGGGGTTTTTCATGCGCGGGGAGATGTTTTCCTGCCGTCGCAGAAATCTCTTAGGGAACTTAGGCGGACAGCCCCGGCGTAACCCCCTTTAATACTTCTTGATCCCTGAGAGCGAACGAACTCATTAAGACACCGGAAAAACAATTCCGGGAATTGACAAACAGGCGGAGACTTGCTATGCTTTTCTGCGTGAGAAAAGGAGGGAAGCCGCATGAGCCATGTGACTGTGCCGAAGGGCTATGTGTCGAGCCTGAGCCTGTATGAAACCCAGGAGGCCATCGCGCTGATCAAAAAAACCTTTGAAAGCAACCTGAGCCACGCGCTGCATTTAAAGCGCGTTTCCGCGCCGCTGTTTGTGGACGGGGCGTCGGGCCTGAACGACGACCTGAACGGGGTGGAGCGGCCCGTATCCTTTGATATGCTGGAAACCGGAGAGGAAGCGCAGGTGGTGCATTCCCTGGCGAAATGGAAGCGCTACGCCCTGGCGCGCTACCGCTTTCCCGTAGGCGAGGGGCTGTATACCGACATGAACGCCATCCGCCGGGATGAAACGCTGGATAACCTGCACTCCGTATACGTGGACCAGTGGGACTGGGAAAAGGTCATCCGGGAGGAGGACCGCACCATGGACCTGCTCCGGGACACCATGGAGCGCATCGTGACCGCCATCTGCATCACCCTGGACAGGGTGAAATGGGAATACCCCCAGGTGAACGCCGTGCTGTGCCGCGAGCCGTCCTTCGTGACCACCCAGGAGCTGGAGGACATGTACCCCGACAACACCCCCAAGGAGCGGGAAAACCTGTACCTCAAGGAGCACCGCACCGCCTGCATCCTGCAGATCGGCGGGAAGCTGAAATCCGGAATTCCCCACGACGGGCGCGCGCCGGACTACGACGACTGGGACCTGAACGGCGATATCATGTTCTGGAACGACGTGCTGGGCTGCGCGTTTGAGATTTCCTCCATGGGCATCCGCGTATCCCCCGCTTCCCTCAAGCGCCAGCTGAAGCTGGCGGGCAAGGAAGCGCGCCGCAAGCTGCCCTTCCACCAGGCGCTGATGAAGGGAGAGCTGCCCTACACCATCGGCGGCGGCATCGGCCAGAGCCGCATGTGCATGCTGCTGCTGGGCAAGGCGCACATCGGCGAGGTGCAGTCCTCCTACTGGGATCCCGCCACCCGCGAAGCCTGCGAAAAAGCGGGCATCGTGCTGCTCTGATACGGACAGCCAAAACCCCCGCGCTCTTTCGGCGCGGGGGTTATTTTCGGCTCTTCACGAATTGATAGGGAAATGATCCATCAAACCACAACCCTACGATGTCATCCCGAGCGAAGCCGAGCCAGAGGCGAGGCATAGCCGAGGGATCTGTCAGTGAATCGTTAAGCCAGCCTACAGATCTTTCGGCTCCGTTCCGCTCTCGCTCCACTCCGCTCAA
>JAFZOG010000005.1 GCA_017550745.1 Clostridia bacterium
CGTCATGGCGGGCGAACTGTTCTATCCGGAACGGCTCCGTGCCCACCTGAAGGACCTGATGGAGTGGAAGAACCTGATCATCAAGGGCGTATACGGTGCCGAACCCTATACCTGGGATGAGATTGAAAACTGGCTTAACACCAGCTGCGAAGCCATTAAGCCTTATATCTGCGATACCGGCGATCTGCTGCGGGAAGCGGAAGAGAATGGCAAACGGATTATGTTCGAGGCCCAGCTGGGCTCCCTGCGTGACCTGGATCACGGCATTTATCCGATGACCACCTCCTCCAACACCATCGCGGCATACGCACCCGTGGGCTCCGGCCTGCCGAGCGCGCAGCTGGACCGGATTATCGGCGTGGTGAAAGCTTACTCCACCTGCGTGGGCGAAGGCCCCTTCACCTGCGAAATGTTCGGTGAGGAAGCGGAGAAACTGCGTGAAGCCGGACATGAATACGGCGCCAAGACCGGCAGACCCCGCCGGGTCGGCCCGGTGGACCTGGTGGCCACCCGTTACGGCGTACAGGTGCAGGGCGCTACAGAGATTGCCCTGACCAAGCTGGACGTGCTGAGCTACCTGGATGAGATTCCCGTCTGCGTCCGTTATGAGCTGAACGGCGAGCTGACGGACAAGTTCCCCTTCCCGGCGGCGCTGGATGACTGCAAGCCCGTGATTGAAACCGTCAAGGGCTGGAAGAAGGACATCAGCGGCGTACGCACCTGGGAAGACCTGCCTGAGGAAGCCAAGGCCTATGTGCAGATGATCGAAAAGGCGATCCGCTGCCCCATCAAGTGGGTTTCTGTCGGACCGGAAAGAGACAGCATCATTATGCGGTAATAAGCCAACTGAGGTTTACGGAAGACACACGATACAGAATGGAGAAAAACGATGACACAGCAGTATGAAACCCCACTGTCCTCCCGGTATGCTTCCAAATATATGCTGGAGCTGTTCTCCGCCGATACGCGCTACCGGACCTGGAGACGCCTCTGGGTTGCCCTGGCCAAGGCTGAAATGGAACTGGGCCTGCCGGTAACGCAGGAACAGGTGGACGAGCTGGCGGCCCATATCGAGGATATCGACTATGACTGCGTGCGGGAACGGGAAAAGGAAGTCCGCCATGACGTCATGGCTCACGTTTATGCCTACGGCAAAGTTGCTCCTTCCGCGGCAGGCATTATTCACCTGGGCGCCACCAGCTGCTATGTGACCGATAACGCCGACCTGGTGATCTACCGGGACGGCCTGAAGTACCTGCGCGGAGAACTGCTGGGCGCGATGAAGAGCCTGTGCGACTTCGCGGAGAAGTACAAGGATATGCCCACGCTGGGCTATACCCACTACCAGCCGGCACAGCCTGTGACCGTGGGCAAGCGCGCTTCCCTCTGGCTGCAGGACCTGGCCTCTGACCTGGAAGAGATCGACTTCGTGATCGATCACCTGCGCTTCCTGGGATGCCGCGGCACCACCGGTACCGAGGCCAGCTTCATGGACCTGTTCGAGGGCGATGAAGCGAAGATTGATGAAATGAACCGCCGGATCGCGGGCACCTTCGGTTTCTCCGAGTGCTTCACCGTGTCCGGACAGACCTATCCCCGCAAGACGGACAGCCGCATCCTGAACGCACTGAGCGCCCTGGCCCAGAGCTGCTACCGCATGGCGAACGATATCCGCCTGCTGCAGCATGACCGCCAGATCGACGAGCCCTTCGAAGAAAATCAGATCGGCTCTTCCGCCATGGCTTACAAGCGGAACCCCATGCGCTGCGAACGCGTATGCTCCCTGGCCCGTTACCTGATGGCGGACGCCATGAACGCGCCGCTGACCGCCTCTGTGCAGTGGATGGAGCGGACGCTGGATGACTCCGCCAACCGCCGGATCTCCCTGCCGGAAGCCTTCCTGTGCGCGGACGCGATCCTGCGCCTGGTCCGGAACATTGCCGGCGGCCTGCGGGTGAACGAAAAGGTGATCGACAAGACTCTGCGGGAGTATATGCCCTTC
>JAFZOG010000020.1 GCA_017550745.1 Clostridia bacterium
TTCCTCTTCCCTTCCGTCATGGGCCCAGGTTTGTAGTACTCTTTCTTCTTGTTCGCCATAATTAAGGCCTCCTATGATTTTTCTATCTTATCACAGAAGGCCTAACTTTTCACCTATTTACAGACTTTTCTTCACAGGCTCTTTTCTTGCAACATGTTCACAAAAGGCCTAAATACATTATTTTCCAAATTTGATGTCAATTGTTTCATTTCTTTACGATATTCTCGATCAACGAGCATATGAAAGTGAATCAAAAGCAATGAAGAGTAATACTTTATAGTTTCCAAGAATCTGACAGATGCTTTATATAACCATTTTTTCTGTTCAAATTCTTTACGGGTCTTATCGTTTTCTTCGATAATCTTTTTTGTACGTTGCTTTTCCCATTCTTCACTGTATGGACTCCAGTTTCCCATATTCCTCTCCTGTATTTCTTTTAAAGACATA
Source organism: Clostridia bacterium (assembly GCA_017550745.1). GTDB lineage: Bacteria > Bacillota > Clostridia > Christensenellales > Aristaeellaceae > RUG563. The sequence goes on from JAFZOG010000020.1 coordinate 448, forward strand.
CTATTTGATATATGTATATCAAATAGAAATACTTATACGCTATTCAGACACAAAATCCTAGCAGCAAAAAAAGTAAGCAGAACGCCCTTCATAGCCCGAACATGGAAACAGATTCCAAGTTGAATCGGACGGACGATACTGCTTACATGAACAGTATACTCGAATCTCTTGTAAAATTCAAGGGCCAAAGTGAAAATGATTCTCATAACGTTCTATTCTCTCTCCGTTCTCAACAAAAAGGAACAGCAGAAGAAAACAAAGCATTGCAGGATCAGGCGGTGGAGATATTCGGGAAAACCTATACTAAAACATTCCCAAAAAGAAGCAAAAAAATAACCCCACGCATTTACGTGGGGGAGGTTCCGGTTCTTATATGCTACGTGTTTCTTCAATCATTACTTCAAGCACCCGGAGAAGCCGTCTTTGTTCTTCGATTGGAAGGCTCAACGTTTTCTTGGAAACAAGCGCGCTTTCCTGACCGGTGGTTGTATCCAGAACATCGGATAATAGAGTATTCGCGTCGCATTGAAGCGCGTTCGCAATGGCTACGAAAGTGTTGAGTTTCGGTGTCTTGAAACCGCATTCAATGTTGCTGATGTATTTTGTGGATAAATCAACCATCTGAGCAAGTTCCATCTGCGTGATGCCTCTTGCTTTCCGTACTTCCTGTATCTGTCTGCCCACTTTTTGAGTGTCCATAAGCATCCTCCTAACAGGCAGCAGTATGACCTTTAGTAAGTATATTGATAAATGCGATCAATATGAATCCACTAATAGAAGGATGTATTTCAAATAGTAATACATTTGAAGTTTTTCTTTTATTTTGTACAGCATGATATTTCGGTATATGCTTGATTCAGAAAACACAGTTTTATCAATGAAATGTTCAGGCACAGCAATTGGATTCAGGTTTTATGTAGAATCATAATAATTTGTTGCGAAAAAAAGCCTTCGCATGCCAGGGGAAGGCGGCTTTTGGAACGGTGGTTTTCATAGATTATTAATAAGATTTTTCCATGCTCTATGCATAGCAAAGGCCGCTGTCCGGCTGGACAGCGGCCACAGACTGTCGAAAAAGTATTTTCGACAGCCTGCGAATGAAAATGAAATCAGGATTCCATTTTCATTCGATGCATCCATTTCCTGCAAAAATAGGTTTTCGACCTCCAAAGGAGGCCAAAAACCCAATTTTTACGGCCGGAAATGGATAGCGGAAGCAGCTTTCAGCTGCCTGCCCGGGGCCTTCCGGCCCGGCCTACGCTGAAAACGGTACACTGTACCGTTTTCCGGGCGCTTCGGCTCCTGCGGATTAAAAATCGAAGTGCTGCGGCCCTTCGATGCATCCCAGGGGTTCTTCGACAGCCTGAGCGGAATCCTGATTCCGCTTTCATTCGTACCATTCAGCGTTCGCTGAATGGTAACTTTTTTTCACTGAGGTAAGCCAGTATTTTTTCCTGATCCCAGCTGTGGATGACCTGCGCGCCAGCGGGCAGGGAAAGAGGCCTGTCGGTGACGATGACCTCCGCCTGCGCCGGGTCGTCCGTCACCTGGGACGCCATCATGGAAAAAAGGCGGTAGACGTTGAAAACGTCGGTCACACGGAAATAGCTGAGCACGAAGGCCATGGAGGATTCTCCCGCGACGGTCTCCGTATCCCTGTGCAGCAGGTTCAGCCACACAAATTCCTCTTTGTCCAGGTCAATGGCGTACAGGAGGGCGAAGGTGCCCTTACCCGTCACCCGGAAAGCGGTGTTCACCGTGGCGGGCTCGTAGACCTCGCCGGAATCCGCGTCCGCCCGGGCCATCCATCCGGCCCGGCAGTCGCAATCCTCAAAGGGCGTGCCTGAAAAAACGTTGGCGCAGAACACAAGATACCGGATGCCCGGATATTCCCGCCTGAAAACGGCCACGTCGATGTCGAAGTATTCCGATCCGCCGTGAAAGCCGGAGGTTTCATCGCCGGAATACAGGATGGGGGAAGGCATATCTTCCTGCCGCCTGCCCATTTCGCGCCCCATGGTGCGCCAGGAAAACTCCGTGATTTCTCCCTGCGCGTCCAAGCCCATCACGCTCAGGTCGATATCGTCCACGCCTTCCCAGTAGGCAAAGCCCCGGACGGTTTTTTTCAGATCAACCGGCAGCCGCGAGCCCTTGGGCAGCACGCCCACGCCGCTCATGGACGCCGTTTCCTGCAGGGGGACGGCGATGCGGCGCATGTCCGGATCGATATACACGCGGCCCAGCCGCCCGGCCAGCACCCGGGCCAGGCGCTGCTCCAGCAGCCGGGATACCCGCGCCCGCGTTTCCGGCGGCACATGGGTGCGCCGCGTCCGCGCTTCGTCCCTGGTTTCTTCATGCACATGCAGCCGGTGGCCGCAGGTGAACCGGAATATCCGCCGCCCTTCGTTTGGCGCGGCGCAGTGGAGCAGCAGCTGGATCAGCAGCAGGGTGTTGTCCGTTTCCGCGCACGCCAGCACCGCGCTGATTTCTTCCTCCTCCCGGCACCGGCAGAGCAGATGATCCAGCCGGCGGATCACCGCCCCGGCGCCCCGGGAGGCCCGCAAGGCCCGCGCCGCCGCCGCCGGGCCGTCGGAAAGGAGCAGGCGCTCAAACTCCGCTTCCGGCGACTGGTTTACGCCGCTGCGGATGCCCCGCACGAAGGCTTCCGCCGCCGCGTTGACGGGGCGGTAATGGATGTGGTGCAGCAGGCCGCACCAAACCTGCTGTTCGGCGAAGCAGTCCCGGGTGTTGGGGCAGCCCTCCAGGAATTTTTGGTCGATCACCTTTGCCAGCAGCCTGCGGCTGCGGTTGGGCAGGTTCAGGTTTTTAAGGTCCGGCGGGCCTTTGCGCGCCGGCCCGAAGGGAGCCGCCGCGTTCAGCGCGTCCGCCAGGCCGGTCACGTCGGAGAGATGCAGAAAGCGGGCGTAGTCCGGGTCCATCGTGGCCAGCATGAGGGCGATGGCCGTTTCCTTGCAATTGCACACCTGGGGGATAAATCGGTATTCCCGCACGAATTCGCACAGCAGATCCGTCTGCAGGATGCTGAGGGGCCGGGTGCTCTGAAAGAGGCCGTCCACGCTCTCTTGCAGCTTTTTTAGGGCGGCTTCCTCCGGCAGAATGGCGAAGGGCCGCTTTTCCGCTGTTTCGTTCAGCCTGCCGCGCACCGGATACCCGGCAGGGATCAGCCGGCCTGCGCCTGCCGCGCTGCCCGTCAGCTCCGTCACCACGGCCCGGATGAGCTCCCGCCCGCCCATCTCGGGATTGAATTCTATCAGCGAGTGCCCCGGACGGCTGAAATCCTTCAGGCCGTAGGTGCGCAGGTAATGAACCGCCTGGTCAAACAGCAGCTGATCCTCGGTCAGCCCCCGCACCGTGGCCGGGAAGCCCCGGTAGAAGGGCTCCGGCACGTCCTTGCCCAGCATCTCCTGGGCCAGGCGGATCATCCCGGGCTGGGCCAGCGCCGCGCCTTCGGTGATTTCGATGCCAAAAAAACGCGCCAGCGCAACGAGCGTTTCCAATACGTTTCCGCTCCCGGCGCCGGCTTCGTTCACGAGGATATGCTTTGTGAAAAGGAATTCCCTGAAAATATCCCGCATCGTCTGTCCTCTGAAACAGGCGATATTTACGCGCTGATAATCTTGACAGGATTAGAGAAATAAGCGCGTATAGCTGCCTGCGGGAAAATTATAGCATAGGCCGTCCCTGCTGTCAATCGGCCGGTTCTTCCAGGATTTTCTGATATTCCGCCCATTCCTTCTGATTGGCGCGGACGAAGTGGCCGGGCTCGATTTCGCCCCAGGCAGGCGCGTCCGCGCTGTAATCGTGGACGGACTCGTCGTAAATCAGCGGCGGGCCTTCCGTCCGGTGGTCGGGGGAGGGCATGGGCACGGCGGAGAGCAGGGCCCGGGTGTAGGGGTGCAGGGGATGGCGGAACAGGGTTTCCGTGTCCGCCAGCTCCATCAGCAGGCCCTTATGGATGACGGCGATGCGGTCGCAGATGAAGCGCATCACGCTCAGGTCGTGGGAAATGAACAGGTAGGTCAGGCCCCGCTCTTTCTGCAGCTCCGCCAGCAGGTTCAGCACCTGGGCGCGGATGCTCACGTCCAGGGCGGAGATGGGCTCGTCCGCCACGATGAATTCCGGCTCCATAATCAGCGCCCGGGCGATGCCGATGCGCTGGCGCTGGCCGCCGGAAAACTCGTGGGGGAAGCGGCTGGCGAACTCGGGCAGCAGCCCCACGTCCAACAGCGCCTGGTGCACCTTTTCCTTCCGTTCCTCGGGGGTGTATTTCCTGTCGGAATTGTACAGGCCCTCGGACACGATATAGTCCACCTTCGCCCGCTCGTTCAGGGAGGCCATGGGGTCCTGGAAGATCATCTGGATCTTCCTTGTCACCTGCCGGTCCAGGGCTTTGCTGATCCTGCCGTTGATCTTTTCGCCGCCGAAAACCACTTCGCCGCCGGCGGTTTCATAAATGCGGATGATGGCGCGGCCGATGGTGGTTTTGCCGCTGCCGGACTCGCCCACCAGGCCGAAGGTCTCCCCCCTGTAGATATCAAAGCTCACGCCCTTCACCGCGTGGAAGGGCCTGCGGCGGGAACCGAAATCCACCTTCAGATCCCGCACGGACAACAAGACCTGTCTTTCCTCGCTCATGCCAGTTCCTCCTGTTTCAGCCGTTTCAGCACCGGCGGCGGGGCCACCTTCGGCGCGTCGGGATGCAGCAGCCAGGTGCGGGCAAAGTGGGTGGGAGAAACCTGAAACATGGGCGGGCGCTGTTCATAGTCGATGCGCAGCGCCTGGGGATTGCGGGGGGCGAAGGCGTCGCCCCTGATTTCCTGGAAAAGGCTGGGGGGCGTGCCCTGGATGGAAAACAGCTTTTCCCCCTTGATGCCAAGCTGGGGCAGGGAGGACAGCAGCGCCCAGGTGTAGGGGTGCTTCGCGTCGTAGAACACCTCCCGGGCCATGCCGATTTCCACGATGTCCCCGGCGTACATCACCGCCACCCGGTCCGCCACGTTGGCCACCACCCCCAGGTCGTGGGTGATGTACACGGTGGTCAGGTCATACTTGCGCACCAGCTCCCGGATCAGGTGCAGGATCTGGGCCTGGATGGTCACGTCCAGGGCGGTGGTGGGCTCGTCGCAGATGAGGATCTTGGGCTTGCAGGCCATGGCGATGGCGATGACCACCCGCTGGCGCATACCGCCCGAAAACTCGTGGGGATACTGCCTGCTGCGGCGCTCGGGGTCGGGAATGCCCACGTCGGACAGGATCTCCACCGCCCGCCGGTGGGCCTCCGGGCCGGTGACATGCTGGTGGAGGGCGATGGCCTCCTCGATCTGCATGCCGATGGTTTTCAGGGGGTTCAGGCTGGTCATGGGGTCCTGGAGCACCATGGCGATTTCCCGGCCCCGGATGGTCAGCCATTCCTTTTCGGTTTTGTAGCGGGCCAGGTCCCGGCCGTTGTAAAGGATGCTGCCGCTGTCGATCCAGCCGTTCACGTCCATCAGGCCCATGAAGGTTTTCGTCAGCACCGATTTGCCGGAGCCGCTTTCCCCCACGATGGCGAGGGTCTCGCCCTTATACAGGTCCAGGGACACGTCCCGGATGGCGTGGAGCACCTTTCCCCGGAGGGAGAATTTCACGTTCAGGTGCTGCACGGACAAAATGGGTTCCTGCTCCATGCGCTCCCCTCCTTACAGATGGTTCTTGGGGTCGGCGGCGTCCGCGAAGGAATTGCCGATGATGTAGAAGGAAATGGTGATGATGCTCAGCACGATGGTGGGGAACACCAGCTGGTAATTCTGGGAGGTGGAAATCATCTTGCGCCCCTCGTTGATCAGATTGCCAAGGGAGGGAACGCTCAGGGGCAGGCCCAGGCCGATATACGTGATGAACACCTCGCTGCCGATGGCGCCCGGCACCGCCAGGGCCAGGCGCAGCATGATGACCGACACCAGGTAGGGCAGAAGGTTGCGGGTGATGATCCTGCCGGTGGTGTTGCCCAGGCACCGGGAGGCCAGGTTGTAGTCCCGGTCCCGGATGATGACGATCTGGTTGCGGATGAACCGGGCCATGCCCACCCAGCCGGTGACCGTCATGGCCAGGATCAGCGTCTGCACGCCGGGCCGCATGATGTAGGACACCAGGATGAGCACGATGGTGGTGGGGATGTTGTCGATGATGTTGTAAATTTCCGTCAGCAGCTTATCCAGGGATTTCACGTACCCCCACAAAACGCCGATGAGGATGCCGATGAGGGATTGCAGCACCGCCACTGTCACGCCGATGAGCAGCGACGTTCGGGTGCCGGACCAGACCTTGGCCCACAGATCCTGGCCGGCGCTGTTGGTGCCAAACAGGAAGGGGCGGGTGTCGGGCAGCATCCGAAGGGGCGTTTCCTCCAGGGTGACGGCCTTGCCGTCCGTGATGCTCAGCTGGCTCTTTTTGCAGAAGAGCGCGTCGCCGTTCCTGCTCAGATCCTCGGGGGTGGTGTACAGGTTCAGGGCAAAGTTGGATTTCGCCTGGTAAGGCGTGGCTGTGGGATCGTCGGGGAATTTGATTTTGGTGGTAAAGTCGTTGCGGACATAGCCCTCTGTTCCGCCGTAATCGATGTAGCACCAGTCCTCGCCGTACTGCAGCACGGTGAATTCCTTCCTGGCTTTGATGGAGGCCAGGATGTTGTCCACCGCGGCCCATTCCTCGCTGTCGTAGGGATGCACGATCAGCTCCGTGCCCGGGGCGGCCTTGGCCACGATGTTGGTCAGCGCCGGGGAGATGTTGCTCATCTGGCGCTTGGTGATGGGATGGTCGATGATCAGGTTGGCTTCAAACTGCTGGGGCAGCAGGGGCTGGATGCAGGTGAACAGCAGCAGCAGCACCAGCACCAGCATGAAGCCAACAGACACCTTGTTTTTGAGGAAGCACCGCAGGGTGCTGCCCCAGTAAGAATAATTGGAATAGCCGCCGCGTTCCCCGGCCTCGGGGTTGTAGGGGGCAAAGGAGAGATCCTCCGCCCGGATCTGCTTTTCCACTGCCTGCTCCAGCGGGGCGCAAAGAGCGTCTTTGGGCCGCAATTGCTTGATCGTCATCGCGCGCTCTCCTTTCTGGACAGGGAAATGCGCGGGTCGATGACCACCATCAGCAAATCCCCCAGGATCATGCCCACGATGCCGATGCTGGAATAGATCATCACCAGCGCCTGCACCATGGGATTGTCCTGCCGGGTGATCACGTCCACAAGCAGGCCGCCCATGCCCGGCACGGAATAAAGGGATTCGATGTAGATCGAGCCGCTGACCGTATACAAAAGAGACGTGGGAATATATTGGATCATGGGCACGAAGGAATTGCGGAACACGTGCTTCATGGTGATATCGCTGTTTTTGACCCCCTTGGCGCGGGCCAGGCGCACATAATCCTTGTTCATTTCATCCACCATGTAGCGCCTCAGCCACATGGCGTAATAGGCGATGTTGCCCAGGGACATGGAGAAAACCGGCAGGATCCAGGTGCGCCCGTCCTCCTGGCTGAAAAGCATGGGGAACCCCAGGAGGGAGGAGCCGTAGGACTGGATGTAAATATAATACACGGCGGCGGGAACCGCGCTGATGAACACGATGAACACCGTGCCGAATTTATCCCAGAATTTGCTTTTGCTGCGCGCCATGGCGGCCCCCAGGGGAATGCCCAGCAGGAGGGATATCGCCATGGAAATCAGGCCCATTTCAATGGAAACAGGCGCTTTCCTTGCGATGATGTCGGTGATGGCCACGCCTACGGAATACCGGGAGGACGTGCCCAGATCACCGTGGAGCACCCGGATGAAAAAATTTTTGAGCTGCACAAGAATGGGGTCCTTCAGCCCCATCTGATTCAGCCGCGCGTCAATGACGGCCTGATCCAGTTTGTCGAAATTATCAAAGTATCCCTCGATGGGCATCTGGCGCACCAGAATAAACACTATCGACAGGATGATCACCAGCGTGAGCAGCGATATGCCCAGCCGTTTCAGGATGTACTTTGCCATGCCGGTCCAGGCCCCTCCCGATCAAAAAACGTATGTGAGTTGCGGCAGGTTTTTTACGCCTGCCGCAACCCATTGCCTGATTTTATGGCTCTTCACGAATTGATAGGGAAATGTTCCATCAAACCACAACCCTACGATGTCATCCCGAGCGAAGCCGAGCCAGAGGCGAGGCATAGCCGAGGGATCTGTCAGTGAATCGTTAAGCCAGCCTACAGATCTTTCGGCTCCGTTCCGCTCTCGCTCCACTCCGCTCAA
>JAFZOG010000021.1 GCA_017550745.1 Clostridia bacterium
CTGCGTTGAATGCGCCGTTCCGGTCTATGGCCCGGATGGCAGTCTGCAGGCAGTGGTTGGAACCGATCTGTTCTTGGACAACATGCAGACGGTGCTACAGGGGCTGTCTGTGGAGGGAGAATACTATCTGCTGGTCAATCAACATGGCATGATCGTGCCAGGCCCGCAGACGGAGGCTTTTCCCATGAATCAGGAAAGCAAGTCCGGCAATGTGCTGGAGGGACAGGAGACATTGCTGAAAGAAGCTGTTTCCCAGGCCCTTGAGGGAAACAGCACCGCCGTCACGGTGGGTGAGCTGTCGGGCGGCAGATACTATATTACGGCGTCGCCCATTCCGTCCACGGGCTGGGTACTGGTATCGGCGTATAACGAGGAGATAACGAAGCAGCCAGCTACCCTGCTTCAAAACAGCATGGAGCAAATCCAATCCGAAACCACGGCTGTCTATCAGGAGAAGACGGACCATTCCCGCACCACGGCGACTGTTCTGCTGCTTGCCGTAATGGTGCTGACCCTGGGCGGCGCGTTGGTTCTCGGGGGCCGAATCGTAAAGCCCCTGAATACCATCACAAAGCGCATTTCCGAACTCAACGAAGGAAACCTGGAATTCAAAATGGAGGCCGCCTACAAGACCGGCGACGAGGTGGAGGAATTGGCTCAGTCTTTCGCGGCGATTTCTCACAAGACCGTGGAATACATGCAAAAGGTAGTGCAGGTCACGGCGGAGAAGGAGCGCATCGGAGCGGAGTTGTCATTGGCGACGAACATCCAGGCATCTATGCTGCCGCACATCTTCCCGGCCTTCCCCGAACGTAATGAGTTTGAAATCTACGCCAGCATGGATCCGGCCAAGGAGGTGGGTGGCGACTTCTACGACTACTTCCTCATCGACGACGACCACCTGGGCATGGTGATCGCGGATGTGTCCGGAAAGGGCGTTCCGGCGGCGCTTTTCATGATGGCAAGCAAAATTATCCTTCAAAGCGTGGCTATGATGGGCCTGTCCCCTGCAGGTATCCTGCAAAAAACCAACGAGGCCATTTGCTCCAACAACGAAGCACAGATGTTTGTAACCGTCTGGCTGGGCATCCTCGAATTGTCTACGGGTAAGCTGACCGCCGCCAACGCTGGCCACGAATTCCCGGCGATGAAACAGACAGGCGGCGTGTTTGAACTGTATAAAGACAAGCACGGCTTCGTCATCGGCGGCATGGAAGGTGTGCGCTACAAGGAGTACGAAATCCAATTGCAGCCCGGCAGTATGCTGTTCGTGTACACCGACGGCGTGGCCGAGGCTACCAGCGCGGAAAATGAACTGTACGGCACCGAACGGATGATCGAAGCCCTGAACGCCGATCCCAACGCCACGCCCCAGGATATTCTCAGAAACGTCCGAGCCAGCGTGGACGGGTTCGTGAAGGAAGCGGAGCAGTTTGATGACCTGACCATGCTCTGCCTGGAGTACAAGGGAGGCAAGAAGGCTTGAAGGAGCTGACCGTTGTGGAAGAAGTGTTCGATGTTACTGGCTTTTCCGACATTTTGACCAATAAATAGGCAGGATATGAGAAAATGAAAAAAGACACATTGTTTTCCTCCCGGTTATGCCGGGATTATCCCAGTCGTCCTGCTATCGTGGGCGACGGTAAAAGTTGCACCTACGCAGAAATGTATAGTGGGATCAACGGCCTTACTAAAAAGCTGCGAGAAATGGGCGTTGAAAAAGGCAGCCGCGTGGCGCTGTGGGGATACAACACTGCCAACTGGCTCATCGCCTTTTTCGCCGTCGTGCGATCGGGCGGCACTGCCGTGCTGCTGAATTACAGCATGAGCGCTCAGGACGCTGGGGAACTGTTGTCTATGACGGAAACGGGCTTTCTGCTCTGCGGCGACAACGCGGAAACGAAAAAAAACCCGGACGCCATGCTAAAGCTCGCCGCTCTGGCGGGCATCCCGGAAAGCCATTGCCTGGATATCCGTCCGTCCGCATTGGATTTGGCGAAGGCTTTTCAGGAAGAAACGGAAGATGCGGACGCCCGCACCGAATCAGAAGCGAATGACGCGGCGTTCATTATCTTCACCTCTGGCACCACCTCCAAGCCCAAGGCGGTGCAGATTTCCCAACAAGCGCTGTCCTTTGACGCGGACGCATTCAACGGAAACATCGCGGAATACGCTGGCCGCGGCGTATGCGTGGCGGTGCCGCTGTTTCACATTCTGGGATTGCTGATGAGTTATTCCTATCTCTGCCGTGGTGCCACAGTATGCCTGCCTGCCAATTATAAACCAGATACGCTGCTCCGGGAAATCGACGCCTATCGTCTCTCCGATATGGCGGCGGTGGGCGCGGTGTATCTTTCACTGGCGGAAGCGGATAGCTTCGAGGAAAACGCGGTGCCGTATCTGCATCTTTGCATGATCGCGGGCGGAATGTCCACACCGGTGCAGATGATGCGGCTGGAGCTGCAATATGCCAACGCCACCTTCATCAATATGTACGGTCAAAGCGAAGCAGCCCCCTTGACCATGGTACGCCCAGGCGACATGGTAGAAAAGCGGGCCCAGACCGTGGGCAAAGCCATTGAAGGGCTGGATATCCGTATTTCGGACGGAAAGGGAGGTTTTCTCCCGCAGGGTGAGATCGGCGAGGTAGTGGCTAAGGGTGCTAACCTGATGAACGGTTATGACAAACTGCCCAAAGAAAAGCAGCCCATCGATGACAATGGCTGGCTGCATACCGGTGATTTGGGTTACTTCGACGAGGACGGCTTCCTGCATTTGTCTGGGCGCATCAAGGACGTAATCATCCGGGGCGGCGAAAATATATCCCCTTCCGAAATCGAAAACGCCTTGAACCAGATGGACAACATCCGTGAGGCCAAGGTCATGGGCGCTCCCCACCCCATTTACGGGGAAAGCGTGGAGGCATGCGTCACCATGACCGACGGCGGCGCGAGCTTCGACCAGGAAGCGATCAAAGCTGCCCTGCGGACGATGATCGCCCGGTTCAAGATACCCTCCCACGTTTTCCTGTACGACAGCTTCCCCCTAAATGTGAATGGCAAGCTGGATCAGCGGGCTCTCCACGCCGATATGCTCACCCGGATCAAACGGCTGGCGGTGGATGAAGAATTGGCGGGCGGCGTGACAGTGTTCGATGTTGTGGTAAAGAACAGTGGCTACGCCATCGTGCCGGTCACCAGTCTGGTCAGCGAGCTGGCGTCCAGCGTTGGCTTTAACAGGCGGCGCGTCCTGTCCATTCGCCTGGCTGTGGAGGAGATGCTTACCGAGCGCATCATGGACGCTTATTCCGCTGCCGGAAACATCCGGGTCAGGATCACGCTGATGCCAGAATGGCTGCGGGTGTCGTTCAGCGACAGCGGCGTGGAATATTTCATCGACAAGCGGCGGGATACCTCCATGAGCGCGAAGATCATCCTGAAAGCTGTCAGCGACTTCCACACCGATTATCCCGACGGCAAACCCATTTACTGCATGGATTTCCTGTATGAGAACGAATTCAGTGTCCAGGAATTTTTGTTAAAGAACAAAGGAGGCGAATGAGCCGTGACACAGAAGAACGCGCGTCCCCGGTTCGAGGCAAAGGAATGGAACGCTTGCGGCGCTACCCAGTTTTATGGGAGAGTGAAAAAGCGCAGCTACATTGTGGAGGTAAGCCTTTCGGAAGATATCCGGGGGGATTTGCTTCAGCAGGCGGTGGATAAGACGCTGGAGCGCCTACCCTATTACCGCTCCACCTTTGTGCGGAAAAAGGGCCTTTATTTCTATGCCGACAATGATCTGCCCTTCTTGGTTGCACAGAGCGAAAATCCACGTGTAATCGGCGGTAAAATCACCAATTTCCATATGCTGGACGTGACCTGGTGGGAAAACAAAATCTCCTTTGCCATGTTCCACGGCCTTTGTGACGGGCTGGGTCTTAACCGCTTTATCGAGGCTGTGCTATACCACTACATGTGCCTTAAGGACGGAAAGGAATACAGCGACGAGGGCATCTATACCGAGAAGATCCCCTACGACCCGGCGGAGCGGATAGATATTCATATCGAAAGGCGAAAGGCCAACATCAAAGAGCTGAAAGCGATCACGGGCAAGGAAAAGCGTTTCCGGCTGCCGGAACTGATGGATAATAAAGTGGAGAAGATGTATTCGCTGCCCTTGCGGGTAAAAACCGGGGATTTCCTGGGATGGTGCAAGGCGAATGGCGCTTCTCCCGCCGCCGCAGCTGCCGCGATCATGACGAAAGCCATCGCTCGGGAGAATGATGTTCGGGAAGGCGTCATCATGACCGTGATGCCCAGCTCCCTGCGTAAACCCCTGCAGGCGGAAAAGACCTTCAAAAACTGTTATGGCGCGATCTTTCTTCCCACCACGCCGGAGGACGCGAAGTGCCTTCCCACCGGAGAACTGGCTGCCAAGCTGCGCGCCAGCATGAAGGAACAGCTGAACGGCACGTTCCCGAAGCTGATATGCGCCGGGATGAACACGGTGATCCACCTGGGCGCTAAAATGCCTACCTACAAACTAAAAACCAGGGTACTGGCCATGGGCGAGAACAATCCCCAGGATACCTTCTTTGTGGATTATGTGGGTGGCCTGCGCTGCAACGACTATGCCGACCAGATCACCCATGTTCGCTATCTGAACGCCCCGCCCTCCAACGGCGCGTCCTTCGTGCTGATGAGCGAAACGGCTGGGTATTTCCACATCAATTTCACCCAGACCATTGAATCTGGCCGCTACTATCAAGCATTCGCCGCCATCCTGGAGGAACTGGGCATCCCCTGTGAAAAGCTGCCCTTTGCATCCTATCTGAACCCCGTGGTAGAGTTGCCGCAAGAGCAGTCAAAATATTAAGGAGGAATTGAAAATGAGCAATCAACGCCCGCACTTTGAAAAGAAAGAACTGGCCCTCTCCAGCAGTCCATACGTCTATTTGCCGGTGGATATTCCCGTTTACACCGTGGAAGTAAGCCATCGGGATGAAATCGACGGCGATTTGCTCCAGCGTGCCTTGGATCAGGCAATCTATCGGATGCCCTATCTGAGCGATACGCTGGAGATCGACCATGGCGCTGTTTATTACGCAAAAAATCCACTGCCCATGGAGGCCGCCTATCACCCGGGCCCCCGTCCCATAGGCGGTAAGGAAACCAATTACCATTTGCTTGATCTCACCTGGGATAGAAATAAAACCTGGTTCTCTATGTTCCACGGATTCTGCGACGGGCAGGGGATCAATGCTTTCCTGGAATCCGTTCTGTATCACTATTACTGCCTGAAGGACGGCGTGGAATACGACCCCAACGGCATCCGCACGGAAAAGAGCAAGGAAACGCCCGCGGAAACCTATGAGCCCTGTTCCAGGCAGTATGAAGTTTCCCCGGATTTCAAAATGCCGGAGAAAAAAGAGCAGCCAGCGCCTTATCACCTGCCGGAGATCGTGCGGAATCCGAATGGCGAAGTGCTGGAATACGGCTTCCGCCTGCCCTCCGACGCCTTCATGCGCTTTGTAAAGGAAAACGGCACGTCTCCCGCCGTCATGCTGTCCATGCTGGTAGGCGAAGCCATCAAGCGGGTGCATCCCGATGCCGGCGCCCCGGTCATGGTGAATATCCCCGTGTCCGTCCGGCGGATGCTCGGCTGTGAGGAGACCTTCAAGAACTGCTCCTCCAGGGCCGTTTTGCCCATCAGCGGCACGCCCCTGGACGCACTGCCCTTCGCACAGCGGGCCGCCCAGCTTCGGAGCATGCTGAAACAGCAGATGAATACTGATCTGTTCCGTTCAATTTATAACATGCTGGGAGCCATGTATGGCAAGCGCATGGCGGAAGCAACCGACTACCGGGAGGAAATCAGGAAGCCCGCCGGATTCATGACCGTCTGCCATGACACATTTTACATTGATTATATCGGCTCCATGCATAAGACTGCCTATGCCGGTCAGATCACGGACGTGCGGTTCCTGTGCAAACCTGCCGCCGGAAACACTCTGCATCTGAATGTGATCGAGCATAACGGAGAATTCCGCGTTGCCTGCCTGGCGTGCAGCGATGTTACGCCCCTGACCGACGTAATGGAACAGGTGATAAAGGATCACGGCCTGCAAGTTCAGCGCACGCCTCAGCAGCGTTTCGGTCTGCCTCTGACCGCATGGAAGGAAGGGCTGTAATTTAATCTGGAAATGTGAAAAAGCAATGGACTTCATAGGAGGTAATTACCCTTAACGGCTAATTTCTGGATTATTCAAGCCAAAATGTAAATCTCCGAAGGAAACTCCCCGTAAAAAGGGTGACAGGCCGGGCAAAGCCGTGAAAATCGCTTAAGTTGGCTTCTACGGGCCACAACCCCGCACAGCGCTTGCGCCTATGGAAGAATGAAGGGGACGGAACTATTCAACCTAACGCCGCTCCGTTTCTGTGGCGCGTCTTCCTGTTCCTGTATCGCACGCCGCTGTGAAAGGGACGATCAGTCCTGTCTTCTCCAGCGTTTTTGATAATCCTTATAGTGCCCGCCTTGTGCCTCCACCGCCCGACTTGTGGCTTTCATCTCCACCCCCGCCCCAGGGGGATGGATGACGCTCGCATGGCGGGCTTTTTTGTGTGGTGACCGCCGTTTTCTATCGAGTAGCGTCCATGGAAACCAAAATGAGCACGATCATAGGTCACACTCATTTTCCCTTCCTCCTCAACATCCGTCCTATTTTGAACACTTTGTCGATTAAAACCAGAGCGATGAGAGGTGAACGCCTGTTTCCGTAATCGCCCGAAAATGTAGGATAAAATCTTGCAAGGCCTACATCCATGGTCTGGACAGCGCTGCGCTGGATGACGTGTTTGAGCTGCTGGCCTGGAATCAGGGCATTGGTTACTTCAGCAGTGAGATCGGCCCGTCCACCCTCTTTGCCGCTTACACTTCATGGTGGCATATGTTTGGCTGGAACATCTTTGGTTTGCTGCTGATGGGTCCGGCTGTAGCCACAATGCGGTTCTTTGATACGCTGAACAGAGTGGAAAGCAAGCTGAACTTGCAGATAAAGGTAGAACCAGAC
>JAFZOG010000022.1 GCA_017550745.1 Clostridia bacterium
ACCCTCGGCGAAAGCCGCTTCCCCCTCGTCCATAACCAATTCCATATAGGCGTCTTGGCTGGCGTCGATTAACGGCTTCTTTTCCTCCGGGAGAGCCGCCAGGAGCTCCTCCTGCGCCTTGTCCAGTCTGTCGCGGGCGCTCGTGTTTTTCACTGTGATGGTGGAGTAGGGGCTGTTTTTCCCTCTGTACAAATCTTCCATGAGCATGCAAATAAACCTCCTCTTTTTTTCCCCGGCATCCGGCTGTGCCTTCTTTCGAGGGGCGCTCACGCGGCACCCTCTATTTCGAGGTGTGTGCGCTCACGTCGTGGCATGGGTGGACGCGAAAAAGCGCCTCCCTCATAGTAGTGGCATACTACCGTCAGGTGGCACACATAGCAAGAGGTAGTGAAACGAATTATCAGAAATTTATCAATTCGCCAGCAGAAATGCTCGTATCATCCTCGGCCCGTTCCTGTATTATTACGATTTCGTTGAGGACTCCCAGAAAGCAAAGGAATTCTCTCCTTGAAATGAATCAATCTACCACAGCATCATCCTGGATCAGTTGGGTTCGCAATGTATCTATGTTAATACAAGTAGGCAGGACCTCGCTTTTGACAGATATTGCAGCCGCAGCCCCTGCTGCCTGACCAACTGCCCCACAGCAGGGGCTGAGACGTGTGCTGGCCTGGGCTTCAAAAGTGCAGGAAATATTCCGCCCCGCCGCTAGCAGATTGGGGATTGTATCATTTATCAAGCAGCGATACGGAATGGTGTAATATTCCCCATATTGCAGAAAACGGGAATCATCTCCTTCCGGCTGATCGGAGGAATGGATATCAATGGGATAACCGCAGGCGGCGATGCCGTCTTCAAAATGAACGGCGTTCAGCACATCCTTGGCGGTGAGCGTGTACCTGCCTACCAGCCGGCGGGAACTGCGGGCCCCGATCCGGGGGCCGGAAAAAGAAAGATGGGCGTTCTCGAAGCCGGGAATGTGTTTTTGAAGAAAAGCCAGCACCTCCCAAATTTGACGCCGCCCCTCGATTTCAGCCCGTGAAATGGCATGGACTTCGACCGGGTCTTCACCATTGACCCTCGTCATGTTCACGATCACTTCACCCGGCGTATTGGTTTCAAAGCAAAGCACCACATCCCGGTCAAAGGTGATTTCCCCGTTCCTGCGGGCTTCGTTCATTTCCTTGCGGAAACCTGAAAAAGAAACCCGCAGGGCCCGCTTTTCTGCGCCTTCCTTCGGATACAGAAAATGCTCCGGCGATTTGGCAAAGACATCCCGGATGGCCTGGGTATCCACATTGTTGACCTTAAAATTCATGGTCATGGGCTGATCTTTGCCGTCTCTGTCCCGCCCCTTGGTGAAAGGAACGCCCGCCATGGGAAATAAATCGCCGTCCCCGGTGGCGTCGATAAAAACGTCGGCGGACAAGTCAAACTGCTGTCCACAGGAGAAAAAGCGAATCTGGCGCAACAATCCATCCTGAACCTGCGCGGAAATAACGGATGTGTGATACAGGATTTCAACGCCAGCTTCCAGCATGATGCATTCCATTTCCCGTTTCAATCCCTCCGCAGAAAACGGCGTGACAGTATAGGTATAGCCGGTCATATCTTCCGTGTGCCCTGGAGACAGGTTTTTTTGACAAGTCGCTGGATCAGTTCATCGGTGATGCCACGGATCACCTGTTTTTTTCCCGCGTGGAATGTCATCATGGGACCGGTGCCGCAGGCGGTCATGGAGCCACCCGGATAACCCTCCTCCTCCACCACCAGAACCCGGCATCCCAGGCGGCCAGCTTCCGTGGCTGCCGCGACACCCGCAAAACCGGCGCCGCAGACGATCACATCATATCGCTCCATTGCTCACGCATCCTTTCATATTACTTCACCCGGAATTCACCATGGCGTCGGTCACCGCTTCCTGGAAGAAGAGATATGTTTTTTTGCCAAAGCCAATGATCGACCTCTATCATGGACAACATGGCTCGCGGGATGACAGTGACATGATCATTCCGATTATTTGTTTTGGATCCGGCATCCCCTCCGGCGCCGGGATTGAATCTTGCGATTTGCGCTGTATAGCCCCCGTTGTTTGTCATCTTAT
>JAFZOG010000023.1 GCA_017550745.1 Clostridia bacterium
TAACGTCGAAAGTTTGCCTGTTTCTCTCAAGCTTCTGCGGAAACAAAGCCAGTTCGTCCTGTCAGGTTGTTTCCGCTATCGGAGTCCAGAGGACGAAGTCCTTTGGTGCAGGTGCACGAGGGCCGCAGAGGCCCTCGCCTCCTCGTTTCGTTACTGACTTAAAGTGCCCTTTATATTACTTCCCCACAAACGTATCATACGCCTGCTGGCGGATGGCCAGCAGCCGGGGCAGGCCGGCGGCGTTGACCTGGCTTACGTATTCCTCCCAGGCTGAGGCCACGTCGGCTTTTCCGGTGAGGAAGCGGGGCCACCAGCGGTTGGTGACTTCGTTCAGGTCATGGAGCAGGGCGTCCAGGGCGGCTTCCTCCCGGGGAGTGTAATTCATGAACGCCTGGGGATAATACTCCGTCATCATGTCGATGTTGGCCAGGGTTTCCGCATAGGCGGCCCGGTCCTGGTCCTGACCGGGGTTCAGCGCCTTGGCGTCCGCCCGGCGGATATACAGGGGCAGCGCATAGGCCAGGCCGCTTTTCAGGGTTTTTTCGGAAATGTCCTGGCGGTAGAAAGCGTCCAGGAATCGGACAGCCGCCTTGGGGGAAGCGCAGGCGGCGCTGACGGCGGCGCGGCCGGGGACAGCGTTCAGCCCGGAATAATCATAGCTCCAGCGGGTTTCCGAGGTGGTGAGCATATCGTCCTGATTGCTCAGCGGCGGCAGGGGGACATACTGGTCTTTCAGCGCGCCGAACTGGCTTTCCGCGCTTTTTCCCATCACCACCCCCACCAGGGCGTTCCCCCGGCTGTCGCCGTGGGAGCGCTCCAGGAAGGAGGCTTCGTCGCCCCAGGCGGTTATCTTCGATATAAGCCCTTCCGCGTACAGGCCGTTCAGGTACAGCAGCAGCGCCCGGTAGCGCTCATCCACGGCGTAGTTCTTCACCTCGCCGTTTTCCGCGAAGAACCCGTCCGCCCCGCCGTTGGTCAGCTGCACCCCCCAGGCGCCGATCAGGTTGGTGAGGGAATAGGCGCTGCCGAACCAGCCGCAGCAGTCCAGCGGGATTTCGTCGTTGGTTTTGCCGTTGCCGTTGCAGTCGCTGTCCCGGAACGCGGCCAGCACTTTCTTCAAGCCGTTCAGGGTTTCGGGCATGGGCAGGTTCAGCTTGTCCAGCCAGGCTTGGTTAATGAACATCACGGTCTCGCAGGCAGGCTCCACGCCCAGGAACGCGGGCAGGGTGTAGATTTCCCCGTTTACGTCGGAGGCCAGGGCCAGGGTGTCCGGCTCGTCGGAAAACATTTCCTGCATGTACGGCGCGTGGCGGAAGGAAAGAAAGCCCAGCTCCGCCAGCAGGCCGGGATAAGCCGCCGCGTCCGCGCTGTCCACGGCGTTGAGCAGCACGTCGGGGATCCGGCCGGAGGCGAGGCGGCTGTTCTTTTCCCGGGCTCAGGCATCGGAAGCCATTTCTTCCCAGGTGATGCATACATCCGCTTCCGCCGCCGCCGCGTTTAGCAGCTCCGCCAGCGCTTCCCTGTCGACTCCCGCGGGGAGAATGACCAGGCCGGTCAGCGCCGCCTGTTCCGTTTCCGCCGCCGCGCCGCCGACCCACAGCAGGGCCAGCGCCAGCAGCGCGCACATAAATCGTTTCATGGATGCCCTCTCCTTTTCCTTCCTATTGTATCCCAATTCCGGTATCGAATCAATAACAGGCCGCAAAAGCCCCCTTCCCGGCGCGATGCCGGAAAGGGGGCTTTCACGCGGAAGCGTTATTCGTCTTCCTCCTCCACCATTTCCATGAATTTATCGAACACGGCCTGGGAGACGGCATCGTCGTCCACCGAAACGTAGATGTCCTCGTCGGTTTCAGGATCCTTTTCGATCTTGAGGATCAGCACTTCGCCCTCCTCGTCGTCCTGGTCCTCGTCCTGCATCACCATCAGCACCACGTACAATTCGCCTTCATGGTCGATGGTGGTCAGGTATTCGAACTGGGTGGTCACGCCGTCCTCGTCCGTCAGCTCGATGATGCCTTCGGGCAGGTCGTCTTCCTGGGGAATGTCCTTGTCAAATTCGTCTGCCATTGAAATATGTCCTCCGTTGGAATTCATTTATGCCTGTCGGCAGGAAACGCTGTGTTTCGTATCCAGATAGGTTTGCAGGATCACGGCGGCGGCCACCTTATCCACGGTGCCCTTGCGGTCGTCCCGCCGCATGCCGCCTTCGATCAGCGCCTGATGGGCGGAGACGGTGGACAATCGCTCATCCTGAAACTGAACGGGCAGCCCGGCCCTTTCCAGCTGCTGCGCGAAGGCCGCCACCTTTTCCGCCTGGAAGCCGAGGGAGCCGTCCATGTTCCTGGGCAGGCCGCACACGATCAGCACGGCCTCCTGCTCCCTGAATATCTGCGCGATGTGCTTTACGTCCGGCCCCCAGCCGACGCGGGTATACACGCTGTGGGGCGTGGCGATCATCTGGGTTGCGTCGCTCACGGCGATGCCGATGCGCCGGTCGCCCACGTCCAGCGCCAGGATCCGTCCGCTCATTTGTCCAGCCTGTTTTCCACGTAAAAGCGCACCAGCTCTTCCAGGATCTCGTCCCGCTCCAGGCGGCAGATCAGGCTGCGCGCGCCCATATAACTGGTGATATAGGTGGGATCGCCCGTCAGCACAAAGCCCACCAGCTGGGTGATGGGGTCGTAGCCTTTGCTCTGCAGGGCGAGATAAACATGCGCGAGAATATCGGAAGCGGTATTGTTTCCCTCCGGCAGCGGGCTGAGCTTCATGGTTTCAAATCGTTCGGTCAATTTTGCTCCCTCCCTCTTTCCTTCCTACTATTATACACGATGAAACGGCGTACTGCAAGGTGTTTGAAAAATATTTTAACAAAATGTAAATTTTTTTAATGCCTGCTGCGTCTGTTGAAACAACTGGAAAAATCTTGCCTGATTCCTGGACAAGATGTAAAAAGCCTGTTAAAATGATTGCGGAGGGTGCTGCGGATGCTCCGGATACCAACCTACCCTGTTATCCTGAGCGAAGCGAAGGACCTCACGATACGGATGGGCGCGTGCGAAGAATTTCACTGGTCAATAAAGCAACGAGGAAACGAGGGAGTTCCTTCACGACGGCCTCCTTCGTCGGCCTGTTCAGAGCCTGCCCTGAGCGTAGCCGAAGGGATGACAGGGTAACTGCATACTCCGTTTCAGCTTCCAGCCGAGTATTGATTCAAGAATAAATTGGTGGAGCAATAGTTCCGCACAGGCCCCATCCGGGGCTGCCGCCCGGCCTACGCTGAAAATGTTCCGGTGGATCATTCTCCGGGCGCTGCAGCTTCCCTGCCAGGGGAAGGCTTTTGGAGTGGACGAAAAGCCAATCATCACAATTTGTTCATGCATGTGTTCGCCCTGTGAATTTTCAAAACTTAAATTGACAGGAAAACCACCGTCTGTTATTCTATGAATAAGTCCATCAGGAAATCCGACAGCGGGGTTTCGTCCGTTCTCGAGTACTAGATGGGTTTTTTCTTTTTATATAAAACACCCGTATATTTTTCCACAGCCCAGCCCCTCACGCCCCTGTCTCCCCTCTCGTTTCATACAGCACCCTGGCCGCGCCCCGCACGCACACAAACACGGGCACCGCCGCCACCATCCCCCCCAGTCCGCCAAGGTATCCGCCGGCGGAAAGCAGCAGGATCACGGTCACGGGATGCAGCCCCGTGGCCCCGGCCATCAGCCGGGGGGAGAGAAAATAGCCCTCGATCTGCTGCACGATCACCGTCACCCCCAGGGCCCAGAGCGTGGCGGAAAGCCCCATGGGCAGCGAAAACAGCAGGATGGGCACCCCGCCGATCATGGGCCCTATGAAGGGGATGAACTCGCACAGCCCCATCAGTATCCCCAGCACCAGCCAGGCCGGAATGCCCACGATCATCAGTCCCACGGCGGTGAGCAGCGCCACGGCCATCGCCACCAGCGACTGGCCCCACACGTATCCCCCGGCCTCCCTGCGCATCTCCTGCATGGCGATCAGCGCGCGCCTGCGGTGTTTAAGCGGGATCCACATGGACAGCTGATAGGAAAACATGTCCCGGTCCCGCACGAAGTAATACGCCAGCACCGGCGAAAGAAACGCCCGGCTTACCGCGTCCGCCGCCGCGCCGATGCCCGCCATCCATTGGGGCAGGTTCTCCCCCGCCCACGCCGCGCCGCGGCTGAGCCACAGGTCCGGCCCCCGGCCGGACAGCCCCAGCCGCGAAAACCATTCCTGCTCGCTCAGTCCCTCCCACAGCTCCCGGGACCGCTGAAACAGCCGCGGCGCCTGGGAAATGAGCAGCGCGATCTGGGAGATGATGTGGGGCGTCAGCAGGCCGATGACAGCCGCCGCAGCCAGGGCCAGCGCGCCGATGGACAGCCCGGCGGAGAGGCTCCGGCCCAGGCGCCTTTCCAGCCGCCGGGCCAAAGGCAGCGCCAGGGCCGTGAGCAGCAGGGCGAACAGCATCTGTCCCGCCAGCTTTCCCAGCGACGGCCACGCCCACAGCGCCGCCGCCCCTGCCGCCGCCGCGATCCCCCACCGCGCTGTCCGCGATACGCCCCCTGACGTCGGCTGCCCCGCCTGCCGGTACATGCGCCCACACCCCCTCCCTGTTTTTTACCGCAGCATCCGCCTGGCCCGCCTCCACAGCTTCGCCCAGCAGATATGCCCGCACAGCCAGTCGTGCTTCATCCCCATCAGATATCCGGCCATGCCGATCAAGAGAACCTTGCTCATCTCAGTTCACCTCCTCTCTGAGGGCGGGCACGGTCACATGCCCCACGCTGCCCATGGACTGCACGTGGTAGGCTGTGGCGTACCACCGCCCGTCGATCAGGTCGTCCAGCGGCCCGCTGGAGATTTCCAGCGCGGAAACGCGCAGCGTTTCTTCATTAAATAGTGCGTCTGTCACGATGCCGATCCGCGTGCCGTCCGGGTCGGTGACGCGGAACAGATGATAGCCCGCGTCCTTGGGCACCCGCCCGGCCTTGCCCCGGGCGATCACCGAGATTTGCCCCACCAGCGTGATCTGCTCCCGGGGAAGCCAGCGCGCCCCCCGCAGCCCGCCGCGCATCACCAGCCCCCGCAGGGCCTTTCCGTCCTCGCTCAGCACGCCCCGAAGCACGTTTCCCCGCTGCCGCCCGTTGATGACCACGGGCAAACCGATCATTTTCTTCAAGCCTGTCATTCCTATCACCCATGTTTGATATCCCCGTTTCGCAAAAAAATCATACTGGAAAAGGATGAAAACAGAAACAGATGTTCTTTTTAAAACTGAACAATGATGCTGTGAAAATGTTGGAATGTACGGATATTTTCGGACAATCGAATGATTATAAGTTCCGAATGTTCGTATTCCTCAAAAAACCGTGAAAAACCTTATAAAAATTCAAAAAAAAGAGTTGACAGCATGGCTGCATTGTGGTATTCTAACCAAGCGCTCAAGAGAGGGCGCGGGAATCTTGAAAACGATACAGAGAGAATGAGGAGAAAGACAGTTAATTCTGAAATGAGTTAAAAGCTTGAGACTGTGGGAGTCTGCGGGGAGGAAACGAGCCGGA
>JAFZOG010000024.1 GCA_017550745.1 Clostridia bacterium
CTGCAAGTTTTCCTTTGAGCAGCAAGAAAACTGCATGTACTTCGACGCCTGCGATCAAAACTATCAGGACTACGTTGGCTATAATTGCGCGCATAACGATTACGCCACGCATTGCGGCAACCCGCAGAACTACGATTGCGACCAATTTGTGATCACGCAATGACGCTTTGAAAAATAAATCATACAAGGAGAAAATATCATTGCATTCGAAAAGGCAAAGGAACTTATCAAGGCGGTCCGGACCGATCCCAAGGCGAAGGAACTGCTGGGGGACGTTGCGGAACCCAGGAGCGTGGAAGACATGATCCGCCTGTGCGCCCAGGTCGCCCCGAAGCTGGGCTTCGACATAACGGCGGATGAAATCCGGGCAGGCATCGCGGAAATGGAGCGGCAGCGCCGGGAAAAAGCTTCCGCGGGAATGGAAACGCTGCCGGACGAAGAAGTAGAATCAGCCACAGGCGGAATCCTCTGGACTGGTGAAGATGCTCCGGACGGTCATGAACTGGGCTGCTATATGGCGTATCACGGCTACACCTATCAAAAAGATAACGATATCTGGCGCAGTAAAGAATATTGCTGCGATGGACGTTACTGGGTACCGGGTTTCTGCGAAGGCGACTGGCGTTAACGGGCAAAAACGCCGGAAAAACCGCTGAAAAATGTCGCCGAATGCCCCGCAGAGGAAGCGCGGTGTTTCCTGCATGAAAGGATCAGGAACATGAGCATATTCCGACAAAAGAGCATGGACCGCATCTCCTCCCCGGAACAACTGAACGATTACATCCGCGTCACCACACCGTCGGTGTGGTTGGTGCTGGCCGCCATCATCCTGCTGCCGGCGGGGATGCTGGCCTGGAGCGTATTTAGGAGAAACAGGAATCATGGGACAGCAGAAGATCAAGCGGCCCATTCAGAAGGGCGTGGCGAAAGTCCCCATGGTCATGCAACTGGAGGCGCTGGAATGCGGCGCCTCCAGCCTTTGTATGCTCATGGCGTACTATGATAAATGGATTCCCCTGGAGCAGGTGCGGGCCGACTGCGGCGTGAACCGGGACGGTTCCAACGCCCGGAACGTGCTGAAAGCCGCCCGCAGCTACGGGGACAAAGGCCAGTTCCCCCGCATCATCCATTGGGAATTCAATCATTTTGTAGTATGCGACGGGTTCAAGGGGGATAAAGCCTATCTGAACGACCCCGCCAAGGGCGCGTATGCCGTCAGCATGGCGGAAAGTGGGGTATAATATCCTGACTATCAGGAAGCAGTTCATTCCCGATGGATTGAGGTTTGTAAGGCTATGAAGTATATTCTGCAAATCTTTACCGGCCCCTGGTATGCCGCGAATCACAAGCCGGAAGAAGTGATTGAAAAGATCGGCGCAAGTACTTCCCGGATCACGGTGGATAAAGTCATTATCGGGTGGAATACGGATGCGTCCGCCTATCAAGAAATTGGCGCTTTCCTCCATGGGCGGGGGATCAAGATGCTGCTTTGGCTCCCGGTTTTCTCAGAGGTCAGCGAAGTGTCGGAACCGGACCGGGCAATGGATGTATTCGGCAAACCGGTCATTCCGCCGATTCACCAGCCCGGGGAAGATTTTCTGTTCGGGTGTCCGTCGTCCCGCCGCAATGTTCAAATTGTAAAGGATATTTATGAGCGGTTCTTTTCCGGCTGCGGCTTTGACGGGGTATTTCTTGACAAGATACGGGGCCAGTCCTTTCTGGCTGGGGTGTCCGGCGTATTGAGCTGCGGATGCGAAAAGTGCAGAAAGGCGTTTTGGGAAAAAGGCGTGGACATTGAAGCTGTCAGAAAGGAATATGAAGTCAGGAAAGACCCTTTCTTTGATATGGCCGCTTATCCCATGAACGGAGAGTTCATATTGAAGGATGTCCTGGCGCAACGCTTTTTTGAAGCCAAAGAAGAGATCATCGCTGATGCCGTGGCGGAACTCTGCCAATATTTCAAAAGCAAAGGGCTGATCGTCGGGCTGGACTTGTTCGCGCCTGTGATCAGCAGGTTTGTGGGCCAGAATTATGCTCTGCTCACGAAGCACGCGGACTTCATCAAGCCCATGCTCTATCGAAAAACCACCGCTCCTGCCGGGATTGGATATGAGTACGCGCTGTTTGAAAGGCACGCGCCTAACGCCCAGGGACGAACAGAAATCCGGCTGGACCCGTCCTTCCTGGATACCCAGCTTGAGGCGGTCAGCCATGCGGCATGCGAAAAGTATCCTGGCATCGAAATCAATTACAGGGAAGATATCGCAAGGACAGATGCCCGGTATATCACAGAATCATTGGCGGCAGTAAAATCCTATGGGCTGGAAGGGGCCGCGCTGTGCTGGAACGTCATGCTGGCTCCCAAAGCGCACATTGACGCCATCGCGAGGATGGAAAACGATCCTTGCGCAATTATCCCTTCACAGAACCCATGGTGAGACCGCTCATGAAATACTTCTGGAGGAAAGGATATACGCACAGGATGGGCAGCGCGCCAAGGAAAATCTGGGCGGCCTTGAAGGTTCGTTCAGAGATTTCCTTCATCACCAACTGTTCGCTGGAGGTCATGGATTGGATGTCTGGGTTGATAATAATGGTGCGCATATAGCTTTGCAGCGGATAATTGTAAGTGTGGTTCATGTAGATGATGCCGTCAAACCAACTGTTCCAGTGGTTGACGATCACGAACAGGCTGACCGTGGCCAAAGACGGCAGGGACAGGGGAAGATAGATTTGCAGCAGGGTCTTCAGGTGTCCGGCCCCGTCGATAAAAGCCGCTTCCTCGATTTCATGGGGAATAGAACGGAAGAAATTCATCATCAGCACCACGTTGAAAATCGGCACCGCGCCGGGCAGCACCAGCGCCCAGATGGTATCCAGCATCCCCAAGTAACGGATGGTCATATACGTTGGAATCAGGCCGCCGCTGAACATCATGGTCACAATGAAGATCCAGGCATAAATGCCCCGTGCATGGAAGCTGTTCTTTTCTTTGGACAGGGGATAAGCCGTCAGGATGATGACCGTCATATTGATCACATACCCCAGCGCCACCCGTTTAACGGAAATCAGAAACGCCTGAATAAACTGCGGCTTGGTCAGCGCGTATTTATACGAAGACACTGTAAACTCCACCGGCCATAGTTTTACATAGCCGGCTGCGGCAGCATTGGAGGAAGAAAGTGAAACGGCCAATACGTTAATCAGCGGCAAAAGACAAAGCAGGGCGGCGACGGTTAGGAACAGGTAATCCGCGATCAGGAAAACCTTCCTGCCAAAAGACAGCTTAATGTGCGTGCCGGACATTTCGTCGATACTTTTCATTTTCTTTGCCTCCTCAGAACACGCGGTAATTGGCAAAGCGCCCGGCCAGGTAATTGGACAGGGACACCATGATAATAGAAATGACAGATTTGAACAGGCCCACCGCGGTGGACACGCTGAACTGCGCCTGCTCCAGGCCCAGGCGATAGACGAAGGTGTCAATGATATCGCCAGTGGAGTAAACGGAAGGACTGTACAGATTGAAAATTTGGTCGAAGCCGGCATTCAGGATATTGCCCAGGTTGAGAACGCCCATCAGTGTTACGATGGGAAGAATGCCCGGAAGGGTAACATGCCAGGTTTGCTTCATGCGCGTCGCGCCGTCGATAGCGGCAGCCTCATACAGGTTGCGATCCACGTTGGTCAATGCCGCCAGATAAACAATGGTGTCATAGCCAAAATTCTTCCACACGGCGGTGATGACCATCGTATAGGGAAACCAGGTTTTATCCCCCAGAAAATAAATGGGGGTGCCTCCGAATAAACGGATGATGTCGTTCACGATGCCGGAGGAGGGAGATAGCACGTCCATCAGCACGCCGCCAAGAATGACCCAGGACAGGAAGTGAGGAAAGTACACGACGGTCTGCACCGTGCGCTTGAAGCCTTTGTTGCCCACTTCATTCAGCATCAGCGCCACAAAGATAGGCACGATCATGCCCAGGATGATTTTCAGCACAGCGATGAACACCGTGTTGAACAGCACGCTGCCCATGTTGGGCAGTTTGGCCATATAGACAAAATTGTCCATCCCCACCCACTTGGAGCCCAAAATGCCCTTCGCCGGCTTAAAATTCTGAAAAGCCATCACGATCCCCAGCATGGGAATATAATGGAACACCAGAATCAGCGCCAAGCCAGGCAGCAGCATCAAATGCAGGGGAAGCTCCCTCAGACGCCGCTGGCGCCGGTAATTGCGTTTTGACGCGCGGGCCACATCAGTCATGGCTGAATTCCTCCCTGTCTGTTAATAATGGCCCCCTCACCGAAAAGCGCATCGGCAAGGGGGCCGACAATGGCGTAAAGTATGCCCGAAAGGTTTCGCTTACTTCACGCTGTCATACCATTCGTTGACTTCCTTGGTGATTTCCTCGCCGCCCAGCTTAAAGAAGTCTTCCACATATTTGTCGAACGCGCTGATGTCTTCACCCATGATGATGCTGGTGAACACTTCGGCTTCCATAGCTTCCAGCGTGGACATATACTTGTTCATGGCATCGGTGGGCGTGCCGTAGAATTTGTTGGTGATGTAGTTGCCGCTGTCCACATACTGCTCAATGACGGCGAAGCTGCTGTTCTCGCCGAAAATACGATCCTGGGTCCAGCCATCGGGGTTCTTGTCGTTGCGCCAGGTCAGGATGCGGTCATAATAACCGCGTTCTTCGGTGTTCAGGATGGAAGGATCACCGGTCTCAAAGGCGGTGCGGATCTTTTTGAAGGCATTCAGGTTCTTGCCGGGGTTCTCGTCGCCGATGACGTTATACTGCCAGATGGCGATGCCGGTGGGAGAAATGGACAGGGAGTTGTCCTCCTGCTCGCCGTAAGCGCTCTGGTGGCTCCAGTTGAGCAGCTTGATAAGGGCTTCGGGATGCTCGCTGTTGGCGCTCATGGCATAGTAACGGGTCACGGGCATTTTAGTAATCGGCATGGCGGGGGCGTCGTCGGAAGAGAGCACGGGATAAGCTTTCCAGTCGGCGCTGGGGTCGTTCACTACGCTGGCATCCAAGAAAGCGCCTGCGGAGGACATGGTGCCAAATACCACGCCCACCTTGCCGGCGGACACGGTTTCCTTCACCTTTGCCTTATCCTTCACGCCGAATTCCGGATCAATCAGCCCTTCCTTGTACCACTCCTGGAGCTTGAGCAGCGCGCCCTTCATTTCGGGCTGTACGGAGCCGTAGGCCAGGGTTCCGTCTTCCTTTTCGATCCAGCTCATAGGATAGGCATGATAGCCGTAGAACAGGCCGACCGCGGTGGCATGGGCGTGCTTGTAGAAATCCTTCTGCAAAGCCAGGCCGTAGGTGTCATCCACACCATTGCCGTCGGGATCCTGGGTGGCGAAGGCGCGGATGATGGTTTCCAGATCCGCCAGGTTCGTGGGTTCCGCCAGGTTCAGTTTATTCAGCCAGTCGGTGCGGATGAACAGCACGCCCAGGGAGTCGAAGGAGGAAGCGGTGTGCGGAATGGCGTACAGTTTGCCGTCCACCTTAGCGGTGTCGAACTGCTTCATATCAGCCATCAGGGTATCCTTGGCGTACTGGTTGGCGTATTTGTCGAACAACTCGGTCAGGTCGTAGAGCTCTCCCTCCTGGGCCAGTTCCTTGAGCTGGGAGGCCTTCAGCCACATCAGATCAGGCAGGTCGCCGGAGGCGATGGAAACGTTCATTTTCTGGTCGAACTGCTCCTCGGCCACCACCCAGTCGTAGGTCAGGTTGATGCCCAGGTCGCTGAGGTAACGGTCGATGTATATGTTCTTTTCGATGGTATCGCCATTTTCAAACTGAATGGCGGAGGAAAGGAAGCGCCAGGCAGTCAGGTTAATGGGCGGGTCGTAGGGATTGTCGATGTCTTCCTGCGTCACCTCGGCCAACGCGCCGAAGGCGGGCAGCAGCAGGCACAGGGCCAGCAGCACAGATAACCATTTCTTCATCAGAAGTCAGCCTCCATTTGAACGAATTCAGAGCCTCCAAGCTCCGTTGATGTTATTATATGCTGTTTTCTTCCCGATGTGTACATTCATTTCTTTACAATTGATTCCCATTTTTACTATTTCGGATGACAAAAGAAGATTCTCCCTGTATAATACTGTTCGGGGAGGAATGGACATGAATACTGGGTCATGGCCGCGGAAAGCGCGCGCCTGGTCGCGGACGCTGCTGGGCCGTTCTGTATTGTTTTCTCTGTTTCTGTTAGCCTTGACTGGCATGATTGCTGGGCTGGTGATCAGCAATAGCCAGAAAACGCTGTATGAAGAAATCGTCGCCCGAAACACGTCTCATGTCGCCTCAACGGCGGAGCAGCTGGCTCTTTCCCTTGAAAACACAACGGATCTGCAAAAGCAAATGCTGTATGAGCAGGACATCAACCGCCTGGGGATCGCGCCGGATTATTACAGCGGGCCTCAGGCGATCTTCGCCATGCTGCGCGTACAGGAACGCATGCTGACGCTGACCAATTCCTCTCCGCTGGTGGAGCGCTCACTGTTCCTCGCGCCCGCGATTGGCAAAATTATTTCGGAAAGCGGCGTGGAAAAGCTGGATTCCGACAGCTATGGGAAGTTCAATCGGCTGTGCGTTGAGCAGAACCAGGCTTTTATCGAAACGGAGGGGCAATTCTATATCATGTCCGCCTATCCGCCCTATCTTTCCTATTTGAAGGAAAACGGCGCGGAATTTATCCTGTGCCTGCAATTGAATCAAAAAGCGCTCCTTGCTTTTCTTGAAGCCCACCGCACGCAAACGGACGCCGCGATGGTTTTACTGAACGACAATGGCCGCCTGATATGCAAAGTGAGCCAGGACCGTCTGATCTGCAGCGAAACGGATCTGTATGAAAAAGTGAAAACCGGTACTGCTTTTGATATATTCACCACAGATGGGATACGCTGTTTAGCCTCTGCTGCCCGCGATGAAGTATCGGGGAAAGGTTTTTTCCTGGTGCAGCTTCAGCCGTATGGACGTGTTTTTTCGGTGCTGAACCGCCAAGGCTTACTGTTTCTTGCGCTGATTCTGCTTCTGGTCATAGCGCATTTTGCCTATGGCCTCCATATGTGGCGCCGGATTCACAGACCGCTGAACAAATTGTCCGAGGCATTTCAGCAGATGGAAGGCGGTGATTTTTCCCTTCGTATCCATCATGACCGAAACGATGATTTTTCCGGGATATATGACCGTTTTAATAAGATGAACAGCAGGCTTGGCGATCTGATCAGCCAGGTGTATGAACAGACCATCCGTACACAGAAAGCGGAATTGAAACAGCTTCAATCACAAATCAATCCCCATTTTCTGTACAACAATCTCTTTATCATCCGTTCCCTGGCCCAATTGGGAGATACGGACACCATCGAAACCGTTGCCGCCGACCTGGGCGAATACTTCCGCTATGTGACCCGGGTAGGCAACCAGGAGGTAACGCTCGCTGCCGAAGTGGCCCACGCCCGGAACTATGCCATGCTTCAGGATATGCGTTTTTCTTCCAGGATCGCGTTGGATTTCCCGCCGCTGCCGGGGAATATGGAAAACGCGCCTGTGCCCCGGCTTATCCTTCAGCCGCTGCTTGAGAATGCATACCAACACGGATTGAAAGAGACTGCCGCAAACGGAAAACTCAGAATCAGCTTCGCTGCCGAGGGGGAGGATATTCTGATCACGGTGGAGGACAACGGAACAGCGCTGGCGGATGAAACGCTGGAGCATATGATCAGATCGCTTGATGATCCGAACGTTCAGGAAACCACAGGATTCATCAATATCCATCGGCGGCTTCAGCTGCGGTTTGGCGCGCCTTACGGCCTGGCATGCAGCCGGGGTGAATGGGGCGGCTTAAAAGTAACCATGCGGATTCCATCGGAGGGGAGGACGCAGGATGCAAAGGATTCTGATCGTTGATGATGAACCCATCATCGTACGGGGACTGCTTTCCGTGCTGGGGGAACGGCTCCCGGATGCCGATCTCTACAGCGCGGGAAGCGGAATGGAAGCGCTTTCCCTGCTGGCGGAAACCCGTATGGATATCGTAGTCTCCGATATGGCCATGCCGGGGATGGACGGCTTGCAGCTCATGAAGCGCATTCATGCCGACTGGCCGGAATGCCGGGTGATTTTCCTGTCCGGACACAACGAATTTGATATGATATATCAGGCAATCCAAAATGAAGCGGTGACCTTTATTTTGAAGACGGAGGGCTTTGACAAAATAATTGCCACCATCCAGGATACCATCCGGGATATCGAACTGGCGCAGCGTCACCGGAATCTGGAGGAACAGTTATCCGTTCAGCAGGAAACCACCCGCAGACTGCTCCAGCGGGAAGCGCTCACGGCGCTTGTTCAGGGAAGAAGCAGGAATATTTATTCCGCGTCGATGGAAATTGATTTACAGGAGCAGTTTCTTCCCTTGTACGCTTACATTGAAAGCGATACCCTGCAACTGACATTGGAAGAATACCACGAAAAGCTGCTGGACATTGATCGGGCGCTGCGGCTGCGGCTTGCGGCATATCCGATAAGAATTGCTTTCTGGAACCACCACGAGGACATCCTGTGGCTCCTGCAGCCTTCCCAGGCTATGGAGATGCGCCGGTGCATGCTGTACGCGCGGGAAAACATGGAGTTGATCCAGGAAGCGATTCATCGGGAGACCGGCATGACGCTGGCCTTCGCCCTGCATACGTCCTCCATTTCGGCAGATCAGCTTGCGAACGCATATCAGGCGCTTCGCCGCCGTATTTGCCAGGGCGTAGGCGTGCCGGGGATGATCGCGCTGCAGTCCTCATCCTCCCGCGACGCGTCTGGCGGCTCCCTGCTGCCCGATTTGCTGACCAGCCGGCTCAGGGAAGCCATGGAGCACATGAACCGCAAGGAGTTTATGAACCTGCTCACCGCTTCCGCCAATGAAATGCGCAAGGCGCAGCGGATGGATGATCCTTATGCGCTGGAAGCGTTTTTAACGCTGAGCCGGATGTTCCTGTCCTACATCAACCGTTGGAAGCTGCATGACAGCGTGCAGTTTCCGGGAGGATTAAGCGGCCTTACTTCCATAACCGGGTTTGCTTCCTGGGATCAGGCGGCGGACGCGTTCATAGCCCTGGGCAAAACATTGCTGAAAATCCATGAGGGGGATCAGGGCAGCCGCGGCCAGGCTGTCATGGCGCAAATCCGCGATCATATTGAACGAAACCTGAACAGGCCCGAGGAGTTGAGCCTGTCCCGGATTGCGGAGATCACTTATTTTAACCCGGCTTATCTGTCCCGCCTGTTCCACCAGATCACAGGAGAAACACTGTCAGATTATGTAAGCGGCATTCGCGTGCAAAAAGCGAATGAGATGCTGCGGGATAACGCGCACCGCATCAGCGATATCAGCGAGGCTGTGGGCTTTTCATCATCGGCCAATTTCAGCCGCTTCTATCGAAAGATGATGGGCTGCTCGCCCCAGGAATACCGGGAGAAGCTGGCGAAACAAACGATGCGGAAGAACAGATGAGCGTCCTGTTCCCTTTTCATCTTCCCTTCCGTTTCCGCCAGCGGATGGTCCAGCCGCAGCCAGCCTGAGAGGAGATTGTCGATGTATCCGGAAGCGTATGTCCATTTCCAGTGCTATCATCCAACGCTTCAGAAAGTGTTTGATACAGCCCGTGAACGCTGCCGCCGGAATCTGGTT
Organism: Clostridia bacterium; assembly: GCA_017550745.1. Lineage (GTDB taxonomy): Bacteria > Bacillota > Clostridia > Christensenellales > Aristaeellaceae > RUG563. The sequence continues at coordinate 9,709 of JAFZOG010000024.1, forward strand.
TTTTTCGGCTCCGACCCAGTACTGGTGGAAGGCGGCGGATATGACAAAATTTGGCTTGAAACACAGCCGATGGGCGGCGAGATGTACGCGCTGCACAACCTGGAGGCCGCAAAGAATAACTGCCTGCTTTTCATGCGCCATCAGCGGGCGGACGGCCGTCTGCCGGGCTCCGTTCAGTGTGTGAACGGGATCGTCGAGCCGCAGTTCAATAAACTGCAGGGCTTCTGCTTTCCGCTGCCTGCGCTGAACCTGTATTACCTGCTGGGAGAGGATCGGGGCTTTTTGCTGGAATTGCAGGATACCCTGCGCCGCTTTGACGAATACCTGTGGCGCGCCAGGGACAGCAACGGGGATGGTTTGCTGGAATCCTTCTGCGTATATGATACGGGCGAAGACAACGCCTTTCGGTATGGAGACGCGCCCTGCTGGTGGTCAGAGGAGACGCCGCCCCAGGGATACGGCGTCGTGCCCATGGCCAGCATGGATGTGATGAGCTGGAGCTTTGCCTGCCGGAATACCCTGGCGAAAATCAGCCGCATCCTCAAGGACGGCCAGGCAGAAGCATGGGATAAACAGGCCTCCCAGGCGGCGAGCGCGCTCAGGCGCGGCCTGTGGGACGAAAAGCGCGGCGCCTGCTATGACCGGGACAAAAACGGTAAAACCGTGGATATCCTGTGCCATAACACCTTGAGATGCATGTACTGGGGTTCTATTTCTCACGCTATGGCCGAAAGGTTTGTGAAAGAACACCTGCTCAATCCCCGTGAATTCTGGACGCCCTTTCCCCTGCCCAGCGTAGCGGCCTGTGATCCCGCCTTCCGCAACGCGCCGGAAAACAACTGGAGCGGACAGCCGGAGGGCCTCACCTACCAGCGCGCCATCCTGGCGCTGGAAAATTATGGGTATCATACCATTGTGACCCGATTGGGAGAAAAACTGCTCCGCGCCGTCGCTGAGAATGGGTTCCTCTTTACGCAGCAATTTGACCCCTTTACGGGGAAGCCTTCTCTGGTGCATGCCGTTTCCCATCAGCCGGTCACGGAAGGGAGCGGAGAACCCATTCAGGACGCCTACGGCCCCACAATGCTTTCCTGTCTTGAATACATTGCCCACCGCTATGGCATCCATCCCCACCTGGGCCAGATATGGTTCAGCCTGGGCAGCGGTGAAAGCTATCAATATGAAGCGGGTTTTTATGGCCGCCGCTATGCCATCCGCAGCGACGGAAAACAAGCGGAAGTCACGGTGGATGGCCGCTCTCTCGGCTTTCATTCCTGCGGCCGGCGGATCATCACCGATGCGCAGGGGCAAATCCTGAATTCCGTTATGATCGAGGCGGATCAAAGCGCAAAAAAAGAGCAGAATGATATCACGCTTCCGCTTTGATGCGCTGCTCTCCTGTCCTTTGCTGAATGCCACAGCGTCCTCTCAACCGGGTGCCGGTGGGGGACTGGAATTTTTATTCTGCCCGCAATGCCGTGAAGGTGGGCGCAGATCCGCAGGGCAGCTTCCGAAATGTCCTGATCCGGCGCTGCCGCATCGGAGGGCTGGCCCTCCCTCAGGCTTCCTTGCTCCGCCAATTTAAACGTGAATCCAGATGCGGGATCAGAAATCTGAACACTCCCTGATCATCCAGATTCCCATGGCCGTTTCAGACTTGCGCCATGGGTTCTCCCCAAGCGCCCAAATCCACACCGCTCCAGCTGAAATACCGGTTGCAGGTCGTGTGAACCGGAGCGATCTTTCTCAGCTTTTCAGTGGAGTTTGCCTGTCCGCCTGCTGAAAGCAGATCGCTTTGCAGCACATTACGGATCCTGCACAGCAGCACCTCCCCGTCCTCAAGGGGAATGAACTGCTTCACTTCCAGTTCATAGTTCACAGGGGACGCTTTGATGATCGGCACGTGAAGAACCCGTCCTTCCTCGGCCTCGACAGCCGCGTTGACTTTCATCTTTTCCTTACTGCGGCCCGGGGTGTTGCCCATAAAGTCCGCCAGGGGGAGCAATTCTTCTGTCACCAGATTGGCGGAGAATACCTTCCGTTTGTGGATGCTATCCTTCGTGAGCTTCTCGCCGCCGATGCAGGCCATGACGCCGAGCTCCCCGTCCCAGATATAGCTGAACCAGCAGAAAAGGCCGAAATCAGCCTTGCCTTCGTCATCATATGTGCCGTAGAGGAAAAGGGTCTGGGGGCAGAAATCATTTGTGGGCTTTACGCTTGACTTGCTCATCTTCATTTCCTTTCCGAGCATTTTGCTTCTTTTTTACCTTTCCACCGTATTGATGATGCCGCCGCCAAGGCACCTGCCGCCGTCATAGATCACGGCGCTCTGGCCCGGGGTGACGGCCCGCTGAGGTGCGTCATATACAAAGGACAGCTGATCTTTGCACCGTGTGACCGTGACAGGCTGATCCGGCTGGCGGTAGCGGAACTTGGCGGTCAGTTTGCAGGGCGTGTTTTCCGGAAGCTCCTCTCCCACGAAGGTGGCCTGGCCCGCCACGCACGCCCGGCTGTACAGCAGGGGGTGATCCTCCCCCTGGACGACGATCAGCTGATTCTTCTTTAAATCCTTATCCACCACGAAGAAGCTGCGCCCGTCTCCCCTGCCGCCGATGCCGAGGCCCCGGCGCTGGCCGAGGGTATAATACATCAGCCCGTCGTGGCGGCCTACGACCTCGCCCTCCGGCGTTACCATGTCTCCCGGCTGAGCAGGCAGAAAGCCCTTCAAAAACTGCTTGAAGTTCCTCTCGCCGATGAAGCAGACGCCGGTGGAGTCCTTCTTATGGGATACGGGCAGCCCCGCCTCCTGGGCGATTGCCCTTACCTGCTGCTTGGTCATGCCCCCCACGGGGAACATGGCCTTTTTCAGCTGCCCGCTATGCACCATATAAAGAAAATAGCTCTGGTCCTTGTTGGGGTCGGCGCCGCGCAAAAGATTTCCTTCTTCGTCCGTCCGCACAAAATGCCCGGTGGCCATCTTCTCCGCGCCGGTTTTCATGGCGAAATCCAGAAACGCCTTGAACTTGATCTCCCGGTTGCAAAGCACGTCGGGATTGGGCGTGCGGCCCGCTTTGTATTCATTCAGGAACAGCGTGAACACCCTGTCCCAGTATTCCTGGGCAAAATCCACGGCGTAATAAGGAATGTCGATCTTGTCGCAGACGTCCCGCACATCCCGCCAATCGCTTTCCGCGGTGCATACCCCGTCTTCGCCTTCCTCGTTCCAGTTTTTCATGAACACGCCGATCACTTCGTACCCCCGGCGCTTGAGCAGCAGCGCGGAAACGGCGCTGTCCACGCCGCCGGACAAGCCTACCACCACACGCACCTTACAGCACGCCCCTTTCCTTCATGCGCCGGAACAGAAGGGAGAATGCTTCCTCCGTCACTTGCTGCGGCTCCTGGTCCGCGTTGATGGGGATGAACCGATGGGGATACTGCCGGGCCAGTTCGGAAAAACCGGCTTCCGTCTGGGCATGAAAGCCTTCGCCCGCCTGCTCGATGCGGTCGGGCTGTGAAACCGCCAGCCGGCGGGCCAAAGCCTTTTCATGGCTCATTTTCAGCCACAGCGTGGCATCCGGCGCGCCTTCCCGGAAGGCGGGACGGTTGATTTCCTTCACCCAGTCCATCCCCAGCCCCCGCGCCATGCCCTGGTACACCAGGGAAGAATCCACAAACCGGTCGCACAGCACGATCTCGCCCCGGGCAATGGCCGGAAGAACGGTATCCGTCAGGTGCTGCGCCCTGGCTGCCGCGAACAGCAGCGCTTCCGTTTCAGCGCACATGCCACCGTCCTCCTTCGCCAGCACGATCTTCCGGATGTCCTCGGCGATGGGGCAGCCGCCCGGCTCGCGGGTGCGGCGTACGGTATAGCCAAACTGTTCCAGCCGGTCTTTTAAGGCCGCCGCCTGGGTGGACTTGCCGCAGCCGTCCACGCCTTCCAGCGTCACAAAAAAGCCTTTGGAAGCATCCATATCCGGGCAAAGCAGATCGCAAAGCCCCTGCGGAGACTCTGCCGCGTGGGTGGGATGGGCCGCCAGCGTTTCGTTTTTCTCTCCGTAGCCATAAAGCGCGGCGACGGAGTCGATGTCCGCGTCCTGCGCGCCTTTGATATCCCCGGCGATATCTCCCACCATGACCGCGCGTTTTCCCGCAGGCAGCACCCGGCGGATCAACGCGCCTTTATCCGCGTGCAGATCCCCCGGGGTGGGGCCGGCCACAGCGTCAAAGTAAGGCAGCAGATCAAAGTAGCGCAGAATCTCAACAGAAGTATGTTCCGGCTTCCCGGTTGCCACGGCCAGGTACACGCCCCGTTCCTTCAGCGCGCTCAGCAGCGCCCGGATCCGGGGATACACCTTGTTTTCCTTCCAGCCGACGGGAATGTACCGCTCCCGGTAAAGACCGGTGGCAAAAGCGGCCTGCTCCTCGGTCATGCCGCAATACTTGATAAAGCTCTCCGCTAACGGCGGGCCGAGAAAACGCCGAAGGACAGCTTCCGGCGGCACAGGCAGGCCCATTTTCTCCAACGCGTATTTCGTGCAGGCAAAAATGCCGGGCTGAGAATCGGTCAGCGTACCGTCCAGGTCAAAGATCACGCAGTCGTACAAAAGCATGGATCAGCATCCTTCCGGTGTGTTTTCGTCAGGATGCTATTGTAGCATACTTGTCACATTGCCGCAAGCAGACTTTTCTTCAATTCCACTTCGATGCGTTTTTTGTTTTCCTGCAATCTTTGGTTTTTGGGCGACAGCTTCACGGCCTCCCGGACAGCGGCATCGGCCTTTTCCAACCGCCCGGTATAGAAATAAGCCAAGGAGCGCAAATCCCATGGCAGGCTGCCCCATGCGGTGTTTTCAGTGATATAGTTCCTGGTCCTTTCCTGAATCGCCAATGCCAGGCCGGTCAGATAAATGACCGCTTCCCAATCTTCCTGTTTATACTTCACAAAAGCGAGATCAACGAAGGGTTCCCGCAGATACGGCGCTTCCGCCATGGCCCGCCAGAGCCAATGCTCCGCGCTTGTTTCGTCCCCCTTTCCCAGATACGCTTTTGCGATGTAGCGCATGGAAGCACAGCGCTCGTCCTTCCATACGGCACGCGGCATGGCAAGGTGCCGTGTCAGCGTGCGGATACAGTCGTCCCAGCGGCGGTAGAAATAATATTCCCGCCCCAGGTAATGCGTGTTCCGGTCATCGTCAGGCGCTTCCCGCACGGATAATTCCAGCAGCGGCAGGTATTGCTTCCGGGATTTTTCCGGGTCGGGACGGTGGTTGAGCTGAATTCCCTCCACAGTGATCTGCTTTTCCCCGCCCGCTCCCTGCCAGGCCAGCACCTCATGAACGGGGTGTGTCCACCGGTATCCGTGACGGCAATGGATTTTGTTCAGCCAGAACACCCGCCCCTCCGAGCCGTCCGGTTCAAAGCTCCAGGTGTATCGGTAGGATGCGCGGGTCGTTCCCGGCTGCCAGGCGGCTTCCAGCTTTTTTCGCCAACCGGGTTCAAACGCTTCGTCCAGATCGGTGCAGACACAGATGTCGGCATCCTCCGGTACGAAGGCCAGGGAAGCATTTCGAGCCGTATCGAAGCGCCAGGGGGTGATCGTCTGCCGGGCCGTATGTACCCCCGCCTGTTCAAGCAAAGACACCGTTTCATCCTCCGAGCCCGTGTCCAGCACGTAGATTCCGTCCGCTTCCCGCATGGACGCGGCCCAGCGGGAGACGAATTTTGCTTCATTTTTCGCGATGGCATAAACGCAGATTTTCATGCTCTTCCTCCTGAAAAAGGGGCTGTGAGGATGTCACAGCCCCGGTTGGTCAGTTTGTCAATTGCTCAGATACCCCGCCATCCGCAAATGGTCCAGCAGCAGATTGAACTGGAGCAGTAATTCGTCGGCGCTGGCGGCATTCGCCACCGCTGCGGCACGGACAAGCGCGCCTGCAGGCCCCGTGGGGCCGGTGGGACCGGTTGGGCCGGTTTCACCGGGTTCACCCTGAGGGCCTGTGGGGCCGGTAGGACCGGTTTCGCCATCATCACCATCAAGGCCGTCTTCACCGGCAGGGCCAGTCGGCCCGGTGGGCCCGGTCTCACCGGTTTCTCCCTGGGGGCCGGTAGGGCCGGTCTCTCCGGTTTCTCCCTGGGGCCCGGTGGGCCCGGTCTCGCCGATTTCTCCCTGGGGGCCAGTGGGCCCGATCTCTCCGGTTTCTCCCTGGGGCCCGGTGGGCCCGGTCTCGCCGGTTTCTCCCTGGGGGCCAGTGGGCCCGGTCTCACCGGTTTCTCCCTGGGGGCCGGTGGGCCCGGTCTCACCGGCTTCTCCCTGGGGGCCGGTAGGGCCGGTCTCGCCGGTTTCTCCCTGGGGCCCGGTGGGCCCGGTCTCCCCGGTTTCTCCCTGGGGCCCAGTAGGGCCGGTCTCCCCGGTTTCTCCCTGGGGGCCGGTGGGCCCGGTCTCCCCGGTTTCTCCCTGGGGGCCGGCGGGGCCGGTCGCTCCAGTCAGGCCGATGGGGCCTCTGCAGCATCCGCAGGAATTATAGCATCCGATGTGATACAGCGCACCATACGCGCGACTGTTGTTATTCGCGTTATCGCCAGGCTGGGGATCAATCCAGTTTTCAATTTCCATGGTTTTCCCTCATTTCAGGATTCATTTTTCGCTATCCGGCAGGGATTTACCCTGCCCCTTTCAGCGTATGTCCCGCCCGGGAAAACGTGATAAAAAAACGCCGCCTGTTCAAAGCGGCGCAGAATTTCTAATACTTTTAAGCTCTGTGCACCCATATCGCGTTCGGCAGGATGCGGGCGATGACCTGTGATTCACCCACGATTTCTCCGTCGATATTGACGCGCATTTTGGGTGAGGAAAACACGACGGAGGAAGCGCGGACGTAAGTGGTTTCCGGAAACGACAGGATCTTTCCGCGCATCAGTCCGACCAGCCTGGGCAGCAGATTCTTTTTTTGTATCTTTCCCAGGATCAGAAAATCAAAGAGCCCGTCATCCACTTTCGCTTCCGGCGCGATGGGGATCCCGCCGCCGATCATGCCGCCGTTGGCTACGGCCACAACGAACGCTTCCTGCGTGACGGAGGGCTTTCCGTCAATAGAGTATGTGACGGAAATGGAACGGAACCGGAACATGGTCTGGATCACGCCATAGAGATACGGAAGAAGGCCCCGGCAATACTTTTTTGCTTTTTCGGCGTAATCCAGCACCGACACGTCAAACCCTGTGCCGACCTCATTGATGAACATACGCCCGTTGATTTCTCCCGCGTCGGTTTTCTTCGGCGGATGGGACAGCACAAATTCCAGCGCTTCTTCCGGCGTCTTGGGCGAACCGAGGGCTTTCGCAAAATCATTCCCCGTTCCCGCAGGAATCAGCCCCAGGGCGGTGCCTGACCCAGCCAGCCCCTGCGCCGTCTCAAACGCCGTTCCGTCTCCCCCGACGGCAAGCACAGTATCCGCTCCGGCGTCGCTCGCTTCCTTCGCCAGGACAGCGGCATGGCCCGGATGCTCGGTTAAATCAAAACGAAAGGCAATGCCCCTGGCCTGCAGCTTTTCCTGTATCTGCCCGCCGATTTTCCGGGCGCGCCCATTGCCTGCGATGGGATTGCATATGATGTGGATCATACGGCGTCTCCCCCTTCTCTGCCAATATGTAATAACTTTACCTGATTATCCCGCAATTGTAAAGTCCATAATTCTGACAAACTGCGGAAAAGAATTATTTACATTTCACCGTCCGTATCAGATTGACAAAATTGAGGCGCAAGGCTTAATATTGGATATGTGATTCGCCTCATGCGAAAAGAGAGGAAAGGAGCGGACGCGTTGAAAAAAAACTGGTTCGCGGTATGTATCGCGATCGTATGCTTGTGCGCATTTCTTCCCGCTTTCGCGGAAGAAACGGCATCCGACGCCCGTGAAGCGCTGATCGACGGGATCATCGAAACGGGACGCCAATTGTATGTGAAAGCAAACGGAAAGCTCCAGCGCGCGCAGAAAGCCGGAGATATTTACGTCTGCAAGAATTTTACAGTGTATGTGTTCAAGGAAAACGCCGCTGATTTCCGGATGGCGGAATACCCCGGGGTTTCCCTGAAGGTGCCCAATAATCTGCCCGCGGCTGGCTGCAAGCCCTACGCCTACGGCTACTGCTGGGAGGATGTGAAGCCCGAAGAAGGAAATCCCTTCTACATCGCCGCCCAGTTCATTTATGACGAAGGCCAGACCAAACAGGAAAACATGGAGCGCGCCATCGATTTCATGAAGCAGGTGCAGCGCGGCGATTATTTCCAGATGTCGGCGGAGTACTACTACGGCACAGGGGCCCACAGCGCCGTCATGATTGCCGACTACGATCCCGAAAGCAACACCGTCCATTGGATGGACAGCAATATGGCCGGGGAAAAGAGAAACGGCGTGCGGTACGGCAAGGTCCAGTTTGACGCGGTGAAGGATATTTCCTGGTGGGCGGACGCTTTCTGCAAGAAGAAGCGCGGCGCGACGATCTACCGGCTGCGCGACGACATTGTGCGCGTCGGCCAGGCAGATGGGTTACACAAGTGACCGGCCGTGTTGCCCAAATGTTGTATTTTTCTAAAAATATTCACAGTTAGGGATGTACATTTTCGGGAAAAAATGCTATAATCTTTTTTGAAAAAAATTGAAACGAGCCATGCGAACCACCCCTACATCGAGAAGGGAGAAACCAGGATGGATATTCGTTTACTATTTCAGCTTCAGCAGATTTTTTCCCGACTCCGCACGCCGATTTCTCTTTTGGATGCTGAAGGAAACAGCCTGATCCCCAAAGAAGATATTCGCTTTTCGCTCCCGCCGCTGACGCAGCCCGGTGTTCCGGTAGCACAGGACGGCAGGCTGTATCAGCAATGCGCTTCGGCTCCCGGATGGGTGATCATGACGACGATCAGCGACGCGGACGCGGCGCGGGATGCTTTCGTTCTGTGCGATGCCATGATCGGCGCCGCCATCACCGCCAACGAAGCCGGAAATGATCTGAACAACGCTTACCAGCGGATCCTGCAAAACGAGCTGTCCCTTGCGGAGCTGGATGCCGTGGTGGACGAGCACGGCATCGCGCCCAACATGCCCCGGTGCGTGCTGCTGATGCACATGGTGCAGGTGCAGCAGCGCTCCGCCTATGAAATCCTGGAGGAATTCCTGCCCCGGGCCGGGACGGACGTGCTGGTATCCATGGACAAGCACACCGCCGCTTTCCTCAAGGACGTAAGCGGGCTGGAGGACGAGGACGAACTGAGGCAATTCGCCTGCGCCGTGCAGGAGACGCTGATGAGCGAGATCGCGCTGCCGGTGATGATCGGCATCGGCGAGGTCGCCAGGTCCGTCGGCGAATTGCACTCCTCCTTCCGCCAGGCGCGGCGGGCGATCGAAATCGGCCGCGCCTACGCTCCGGAGCGCAGCATCCACGTTTACCGTTCCATGATGCTGGAACGCTTCCTGTCCGATCTGCCGCCTGAAATGGCGGAGCATTACCACGGCCTGCTTTTCAACCGTTCCACCGCGCGGCTGTTCGGCGATGAGATGCTATATACGATTGAAATGTTCTTTAAAAAAGACCTGAACCTGTCCGATACCGCGCGGCAGCTGTATATCCACCGAAACACGCTGGTATACCGCCTGGACAAGGTGCAGCGCCAGGTGGGCCTTGACCTGCGCAAGTTCGAGGACGCGGTCACATTCAAAATGCTGCTTGAAATGCGCAAATGCGGAAATAATAAAACAAAAGTGAAAAAAGGGCGCTGACCGCGTTCTTTCCAAGAAGGGAGTATACATGAAGAAGAAAGTATTGATTATCGCCATGCTGCTGGCTCTGATGGCAGGCGTCATCGTTGTTTCGGCGAACGCTTCCAGCCCCCTGGATTACTTTGGCGGCAGGAACCAGAAAACCGTCACCATCTCCCAGGAGGAATACGACCGCCTGAGCCGCTACAAAAAGATGGATACCATCATGCAGTACATTGAACAATGGTACATCGAAGAGCCCGACACGGACAAAATGATCGAAAACGCCACCCGCGGCATTCTTTATGCGCTTGAGGATCCCTACACGTTTTATTACAACGAAGAAGAATGGGACAGGATGAAGGAAGAGGACGAGGGCAAATACGGCGGCATCGGGATTCAGATGCTGGGCAACGCTGAGGATTATTCCGTCACCATCACCCGCGTGTTTAAGGATACGCCTGCCCAGCGGGCCGGTGTGCTCAAGGGCGATGTGCTCGTGCGCGTGGAAGATTTGGAAGTGGATTTCTATTCCATGCAGAACGCGGTCAACATCATGCGCGGCACAGTGGAAACCCCTGTCGAAATCGAAGTGAAGCGCGGCGAGGAATACATTACTTTCCACATCCCCCGGGCGATGATCCACGTCAACCGTGTGGAGCACACCATGCTGGAAGACAATGTGGGCCTGATCATTCTGTATGAATTTGCCGGAGAAAGCGAGCAGGAATTCTCCGCCGCGCTGGAAGAGCTGAAAAATCAAGGCGCGAAAGCCCTGATTGTTGACCTTAGGGACAATGGCGGCGGCTGGGTGGATTCCGCAAGCCATATCGCCGATCTGTTCCTGGACGACGGCCTGCTCTTCTACAGCGAGGACCGTTACGGCAACCGCGAGGAAAGCAAAATGAAAGAAGGAAAGGACGATATTCCGCTGGTGATCCTGATCAACGGCCAATCCGCCTCCTCCGCTGAAATCCTTTCCGGCGGTCTGCATGACCGGGGACGGGCCACGCTGGTCGGCACCCAGTCTTACGGCAAAGGCATCATGCAGGTAGTGATCCCCCTGGACGATGACTTGGAAGGGTTCCAGATGACCTATCAACAGTATTTCCTTCCTTCCGGAGTGAAGGTGCATAAGGTCGGCCTGACGCCTGATATTATTTCCGAAATGCCGGAAGAGCTGGCGAACGCGTACTTTGAATTGGGTGATTTGAGCGACCCGCAGCTCAAAGACGCCTGGGAAACCGCCAGAAGCCTGATCAATACCGAAATCTGATTTTGTTTGAAATAAACAGTGCATCAAGTAATACTATTCGCGTTCTAAAAACTTAACAGATTTCGGATGGATTTTTCGACCTGGCTAAGCTGAACGAAGGGAGACGTAGTAGGGCCGAAGCGCCCGGAAAACAGTCCAGTGGACTGTTTTCAGCGGAGGCCGGGCGGAAGCCCTGAGCCGAAGGCTACGTTGACCGGAGCAGCGCCGAGCGAAGCGAGGCTGAGGGCGGGCAATCCTTGGATTGCCGCCCGAAACCCGCGCTTCCGCGCAGCGGAGCAGCGCGGGGCGACCAAAGCAACGCCAGGGCGGAAAGACGCCGAAAGATGTTAGGCTTTTAGAAGAAGAATAGTATAAGACCGCGGAGTGCATCGCCCCGCGGTCTTTTATTTTCGGCGGCCTGCTGCCAATTGCTGCACCATCGTGTCCGCGGTGGATTTTTGCGGGCGGGTGTAGTATAATGGAAACCGAAAAGACAGGAAAGGAGGGGAAATCATGCGCCTGATCAAGAAAACGGCCCTTGCGCTTTTCGTTTCCCTCCTTTTCCTGCGCCCTATAAACGCCTTTGCGAACGAGGCGGTGAATCAGCGGGAAACCGGCCGGCGAAGAGCGCTTCTCATCGGCTGCGATCATTTTATCAGCCAGCAGGACACCTGGCCCGCTGCCGAAAACAATCTGCGCCTGCTGTCCGATGTGTTTTTCTCCGATGCGCGCCCATACGCGCTGGTGCGTTCCCTGTCAGGCACAATCGCGACAGTGGAAGCGTTTGAGGATGCGGTGATGAGCGCTTTTCAGAGCAGCGCGGAAAACGACACCTCCCTCCTTTATATCAGCACCCACGGCGTTTTTGAGGCAGGCGACGGCAGCGCCGGGCTTTTGCTCAGCGACGGCCAGACGGAAAGCCTGCTCGACGCCGCGGCGCTGCAAAGGATCCTGGATCAGGTGCCCGGCAAAAAAGTGGTGATCCTCGACGCCTGCAATTCCGGCGCGATCATCGGCAAGGGCCTGTCCGGCGGCGCGGCCGGGCGCTGCCTGACCGGGCCGGATTATAAGGTGCTGTGCAGCGCGGGCGGCAGCGAAGCAAGCTGGTATTACCAAAGCCCCGACGCTGCCGCCGAGGGAGCAAGCTATTTTACCGCTGCGCTTGCTTTCGGGTTCGGCGCGGATGGCGGGCATGCCGCCGACCGGAACGACGACGGATGGATCACGCTTTCGGAAACCTATGCCTACCTGATGGACCAGTACGCCGCCTCCACGCCCCAAGTCTATCCGGAACTGGACGGCGATGAAGTGCTGTTCGCCTATGACCCCGATGCGCCCTTCCAGATCTGCAAGGCAGTCACCGACATCACTTTTGACGATACCCTGCTGACCGCAGGCGATACGGAGGTCTCCTTTTCATTCACTGTACAGCGCCAAATCAAGCTGTATTACCAAATCGTTTATCACCGGGACGGCGCATGGCAGTTTTCACAGGCTCAGCTCATCTCCGATAACGAGCAGGACGACGGCTCCATCCTGCCCGGACGGAAGATGCGCGTCCTTTCTCTGAATACAAAAGACAGCGATTATGGTTATGCCATGATCCAGCTGATCACGCTGGAAGCAGGCGTACCCGTTTATCAAGGGGCGCGTCTGCTATGCGTTCGTCCCGCCGCAGGCGAAGTGCACCTTGAAGCAGAAACGGGCAGCGCCTTTATTCCGGCGCTGGGAGAAGAAATGCCCATCCTGATACAGCATGACGTTCCCTGCGGCCTGACGGTCAATATCCTGAATGAGGAAAACCGTGTGGTACGGCGTCTTGCGTATGAAATGCCTTCCCGACCCCAGCAGCTTTCTCCAGCCGCTTCCAGCTTTTACTGGAACGGAAAAACAGCGGATGGGGAATACGCGCCGCCGGGAATCTATACCGTCCAGGTAAAAACGACCATCAACGGCACGCTCTACGCCTGCCAAAGCGCCCCTTTCTCCCTTGAAGAAGCGGAATAAAAAAGAACCTGTTCACACTTGAAACAGGCTCTTTTTGTATATAAATTTTTATAAAATGATCAGCAGCCGGCCGCAGGTTTCACATTCCACCAGTTCGCCCGCTTTGACCTTGCGGGAGATGGAGGAGGGCAGCGACATATTGCAGCCCTGGCACTGGTCTCCGTTCAAGCTGGCAAGGGGCGGCACGCTATGGCGCTTGATCTCCTTGTAGCGCTCCATAAACTCCTTCTCAATGGGCTTTGCCTTTTCCGCAGCGGCGGCGCGGAGCGCGTCCAATTCGCCGTCCTTGGAGCGTTTTTCATCGTCGTACACCAGCTTGAGCTTATCAAACTCGCTCTTGGCCTTGGCGGCGCGGACGCGCACGTCATGCTGCTGATGCTCGCGGTTCGCCGCGTCTTTGCGGATGCGCTTTACTTCCTGCTCGTAAGCGGTCAGGTTGTTCTGGAACCGTTTGGCGTCGCTCATGAACTGCTGCACATCGGCAGCGGATTTGGGCTCGTCGCTTTCGATTTTCGCATGAAGCGCATGCACTTGCTCGTTCGTCATGCGAATCGCGTCCTTGAGCGCCTCCAGACGGTCCTGCATCGCGGTCACTTCGCTTTCGATGTGCTTCATGGCGTTCTGCTGTTCCGTGTAGAGATCCTTATACTTCACCAGTTTCTGCCTTACAGGAGAGCGTCTGATGGAAGCCTCCAGCTTATCCACTTCCACGTCTGCTTTCTGAAATTCCCACAAAAGATGCAATTGATCCATCCTTGTGCCCTCCTTCTATTGATTAAACGCTGCCGAAAGGCGCGCACTGAGACGGGAAAACCCGCACATTACATTGTACATCATTCAGGCGGTTTTGTAAATACTCTGCAAGAAACGGCACCAGCGGGGCTTCCGTGCCGTAATGGCCGCCGTCGAACAGCACAAAACCGCTCATGGAAGCGGCCAGGGCGTTGTGATGGCGCACCTCCCCCGTCAACAGCGCCTGGGCTCCAAGGGCTTTTGCCGCCATCCAGTCGCCGTCGTCCGCCCCGCCCGCGACGGCCAGGGCGGAAATCATGGCGTTTCCGTCCCCGTAGCAGCGTACGGGAAAGGCCAGGACAGCGGAGATTTTCTTTTCCAATTCAACGGCTTTCACCGGCGCTTCCAGATCGCCAAGGAACAGGTAGTTTGTTTCCTTGCGGATGTTTTTCAGGTTCAACAGCTTCGCGCAGGCCGCGCTGCCGCTGTATTCCGTCTGGTCCAGGTTGGTATGCGCCGCAACAAGGGAAAGATGATTCCGCGCCATTTCGCACAGGATGCGGCCCTCGGCGTCCTCCTCCAGCAGGTTTTTCCGGGGATGAAACATAAGCGGATGATGGGATACGATCAGCTCTGCGCCTAAGGATACCGCTTCCTGCACCACGTCCCAGGTGCAGTCCAGCGCCACAAGAATCCTCGCTGCTTCCGCATCCCGCCTGCCTACGATTGCCCCCACGTTGTCATAGCTTTCCGCCGTTTCCATGGGAGCCAGCTCATTGAGGATATCCTCAACCATTTTCACCGTCGCGGACACGTTTCCTCTCCTCCTTCAGCCATATCCATTCCTGTTTTCCCTGAGGCGATTGTTTTTTTGCCGCAATGCCGATCCGCCATTGCAGGTATTCCGGATAATGTTCCGCTTTCGTTTCCATAAGGCGCGGGCCGAGGAACAACTGTTTTTCATCCATCTGTTCCCGCCCCGGCACTGCCCGCAGCAGGCAGTAAAACCGATGCGCGGCGAAGGCGATTGCTTCCGTTTCAATACAGTAGTTTAATTCCGCCAGCGTCCTTCGCACCAAGGGCATATCCGTGTGCGCGGACAGGATCAGCGCCGCGCCGCACAGCTTTTCACGCCCGTTTTCCAGAATCCCGGACAGCGTATGCCCGCCCATGCCCAGTATGGCGATGGCGCCAGCCGGACGGTCCAAAACAGAAAGCCCGTCTCCCACTTTGAAATCCGCCCGGTCTTTCAGCCCCCTGGATATAAGCAGCTGTTCCGCTTTCTTCAGGGAATCCGCGCTGATGTCCGCCACGCACATCCGGGCGCAGGTTCCCGTTTCCAGCAGATAACAAGACAACCGCCCGTGATCGGCGCCGATATCGGCGCCGTACTCACAGGCGGGGAAAAGCGCTGACGCGCGTGACAGGCGGTCGTCCAATTCACAAATACGCGGCATCAATCCAGATAATCCTTCAATTTTTTGCTGCGGCTGGGATGGCGGAGCTTGCGAAGCGCCTTTGCCTCGATCTGGCGGATGCGCTCACGCGTCACCTGAAACTCCTTGCCCACTTCCTCCAGCGTGCGCTGGTGGCCGTCATCCAGGCCGAAACGCAGGCGCAGCACCTTTTCTTCCCGGGGCGTCAGGGTGTCCAGCACGTCCCAAAGCTGTTCCTTCATCAAGGCATGAGACGCTGCTTCCGCAGGGGCCAGCGCCGATTCATCCTCCAGGAAGTCCCCCAGATGGCTGTCCTCCTCCTCGCCGATGGGCGTTTCCAGGGACACCGGCTCCTGCGCGATCTTGATGATCTCCCGCACTTTGTTTTCGCTGATGCCCATGGCTTTGGCGATTTCCTCGGGCGTGGGTTCGCGGCCGTATTCCTGCAAAAGCTGGCGGGAAACGCGGATGAGCTTATTGATGGTCTCCACCATATGGACGGGGATACGGATGGTGCGCGCCTGATCCGCGATGGCGCGGGTGATGGCCTGGCGGATCCACCAGGTGGCGTAGGTGGAAAACTTATAGCCCTTGCGGTAATCAAACTTTTCCACGGCTTTGATCAAGCCCAGGTTGCCTTCCTGGATCAGATCCAGGAACAGCATGCCGCGGCCCACATACCGCTTGGCAATGGACACCACCAGGCGCAAGTTGGCTTCGGCCAGCTTTTTCTTCGCTTCCTCGTCGCCCTGCTCCATGCGCTGGGCGATTTCGATTTCTTCCTCCGCCGTCAAAAGCGGCACCCGGCCGATTTCTTTTAAGTACATGCGGACGGGGTCGTCAATGCTGATCCCTTCCGGCATGGACAGGTCCAAATCCTCCGGCAGCGGTTCGGGCTGCTGCACAGCGGTTTCCGCGTCCCGGGTCACCACTACGCCCATGCCCTCGAAGGTCTCCAAAATATTATCAAACTGCTCTGGGTCTATTTCATAATTGGCGAGCTTGGAGATGATTTCATCATAGGTCAAAACACCTTTGCTTTTCCCCAGTTCGTACAATTCGTTCAGTTTCGCCTGTTTCGCGTCGGTATGCGTACTCATGGCTCCACTCCCCTCCCACTCAGCGTCCCTGCTGCTTCAACTGTCCCAATTGCTTGGAAAGTTCCTGTATCTCTGTAAGCATCTGCATTTTCTTTTCGTCTGATTCAAGCTTGCGCATAGATTCTTTTAATTTGTCCATTTCCTGTTCCAATTGCCGGATCCTGATTTTCCGGAGGCAGTCGCCCGCCACCTCCGCGGCATTCTCCATATCCGCGCCGGTAACGAGGGAAAACGCTTCTCCGGCGTCCTGGCGCACGTCGTCCGTCAGATCCTCGTCGGAAACGATGCTGTCCGGCGTTTCCCCCGCCATCAGCCGTTCCGCGATCTGCCGAAGGGAAGGGGAAATAAAATCCGTTTCCTTGACTGTGCCTTCGGACAGCCTGCCCGTCGCAAGCAAGGCAAGCAGCGTCTGTTCCGTTTTATAGCCGTCGGGCCTTCTTGGCTGCCGCACCCCCGCGGGCTTGTCCCGCAGCGGAGAAAACGCAGGGGCCGAAACGTCTTTCCCGGCCGTTTGCGTCTGCGCGCCGATCTGCGCCAGAAGGACTTCTTTGGTAAAGCCTGTCTGCAAAGAGAGCCCTTGCAGATAGTTTTCCAGATCGACGGGATCCTTCACCCGCCTGAGCAGGGAAGCGCACTGCTTGGCGTATTCCGTTTTGCCGTCCTGGGTCGTCAAATCAAATTGCAGCTTCAGCCGCTCCATCCGGTAAGCCGCCGGCCGCATGGGCCTGATGGCCTCGAATGCTTCCACGCCGTTCTTGCGGATGTATTCATCCGGGTCAAGCCCGTCCGGCAGATACAGCACCCGGCAGGGAACGCCCTCCGCTTCCAGAATGTCGAGCCCCCGCTCAATGGCGTGCTGTCCGGCCTCGTCCCCGTCGTAGCAGAGGAAAACCTCCGGCGCATAGCGCTTAAGCAGCCTTGCCTGTTCATTGGTCAGCGCAGTGCCCAGGGTGGCGACAGCGCCGGTGACGCCGGCCTGGGAAATCGTCACCACATCCATATATCCTTCCACCAGGATGACGCGCTTCAAATCCCGGCTTTTCCGGATCAGGTTGATGGCGTACACGCCCTTTCGCTTGTTGAAAACAGGCGTGTCGGTGGTGTTCATATACTTGGGCTTTAAGTCCTTTTGGAGGGCCCGTCCGCCAAAGCCCAGCACGTGGTTGTATTGGTCGATGATGGGAAACATTGCGCGGCTGCGGAACATATCGAAGGCATTGCCGTTTTTGAGCACCGTCAGCCCTGCCAGGCTCAGTTCCTCCTGGGAATAGCCTTTTTCCGTAAGATAGGCCGTCAGCCCGTCCCACCGATCGCCAGACGCGCCCAGCCCGAACCGGCGTATCACGCCGTCCGTGAGGCCGCGGTCATGCAGATAATCCAGTACGGCCTTTCCCTCGGGCTTCCAAAGCGTGTCATGATAAAACCTGGCGGCTTCCCGGTTGGCGTTAAGCAGTCGCTCCCGCTGGCTCCTGCGGCGCTCATAATCGGGGTCTTCCTGCAATTCCGGCAGCGTCATATGCGCGCGGTCCGCAAGGATCTTGACCGCGTCCATGAAGGGCGCCCGTTCCATTTCCATCACAAATCGTATCGCGTCCCCTGTCGCCTTGCAGCCGAAGCAGTAATACATGTTCAGGTCCGCATTGACGGAAAACGAAGGGGTCTTTTCATTGTGGAAAGGGCACAGGCCCCAATAGCGGCGGCCGTCCTTTTTCAGTGTCACATAGCCGGAAACGACGGAAACGATATCTGTGCGGGCGAGCAATTCGTCCTTCCATGCCGATGGGAGCCGTATCGCCATCCCGCAGCCTCCTTCCCCGTTTTTCCGTGCCATGCGTCCCGCGCGTCCTTTTATAGATTCGCGGTGATTCAAGTTTTTCCTGCAAATCGTGATAATTTTCGCGTATTTTTCCTCAAATGATGTAAAAAACTGAGCGGCTTATATCACAGGAAAAGATACGGGGACAAAAATCTGCTGGTAGGTTCGCAGTGCGAAGCGGTCCGTCATGCAGGCGAGATAATCCGTCACCGCCCGCTCCGTCCCGTCCCGGTACGAAATTTCAACATACTCCAAGGGCATTTTACCCGGATGCTCCATGTAATATTCAAACAGCGCTTCCATTACATGGTCGCATCTTTGCTCTTCCTCCTTGCGCCACCGATCCATATATACATGCTGAAACAAGAAGGCGCGCATCTCGTCGCTGGCCGACTGGATCGGATCGCTCATGCGAAGATGCTCTTTTCCCTGGCTTTCCCGCACAATATCCGCAATCATGGTATTGATGCGCTGGCCGTGGGTCTCACCCAGGACGCGCAGCAGATCCTGCGGCAATTCAAACTCCCGCAGCACGCCTGCGCGGATGGCATCGTCGATGTCATGGTTGATGTAAGCGATCCTGTCAGCCCGGGCAACGCACTCCCCTTCGAGCGTAGCGGGTTTGAGCGAGCCTGAATGCTTCAGGATACCGTCCCGCACCTCCCACGTCAGATTCAGCCCTTCCCCGTTTTCCAGCACCTCCACCACGCGAAGGCTTTGCTCGTTATGGCGGAAACCGTTCTGGTTCAGCCGGTTCAGGGACCTTTCCCCGCTGTGGCCAAAAGGCGTATGGCCCAGGTCATGGCCCAGGGCAATGGCCTCCGCCAAATCCTCATTCAGGCGCAAAGCGCGCGCCAGGGTCCGCGCCACCTGCGACACTTCCAGCGTGTGCGTCAGCCTCGTGCGGTAATGATCCCCTTCCGGCGCGATGAACACCTGGGTTTTGAATTTTAAGCGCCGGAAGCTCTTGCAATGCAGGATGCGGTCGCGGTCCCGCTGAAACGCGGTGCGCAGCGGACAATCTTCCATCGGCCTCTCCCGGCCTTTCGTATCCGCGCTGCAAACGGCGAAGGGGGATAAAAATGTCCGTTCGCGCTGCTCCAGTTCTTCCCGGATGGTCATGCCCATCGCCTCCCTGATGCTGGTTATATACAACGCAAACAAATGATTTCCCTTTTTACACGCCAAAAAGTTAAAGAAAAACCGCACAGCGCCCGCAGGACGCTGCGCAACATGCTGTAAAAAAGAAATTTTGGGGACTTTTTACATGATTTTTGGTCTTTTTTCGATGAACCTATTGTCATCTCCCGTAGGACTATGATATAATTCATGAGTCAGTATATGAAAAATAAACGAAGGGGGAGGCTTCCCGTGCAGGCAAAAAAGGCAAAAAGCAGAAAGCTCGCGATTGCCAGGGATTGGCGCTTGTATGTGATGCTGATTCTGCCGGTGGCGTTTTATCTCATCTTTTGCTATAAACCGATGATCGGCATCATCGTTGCCTTTGAAAAATACAACCTGTTCAAAGGCATGTGGGGCAGCAAATGGGTCGGGTTGGAGAATTTCGAATTCATCATGAAAATGTCGGACTTTTCCAACGCCCTCATCAATACCCTGTGGCTGAACCTGCTGGGCCTGGTCGCGGGCTTCCCGGTGCCCATCATCCTGGCCATCATGCTGAACGAGATGAAAAGCATCAGCGTGAAAAAGGTATCGCAGACCCTGCTGTACCTTCCGCATTTCCTTTCCTGGATCATCATCGGCGGTATGGTGCTGCAGATTTTCTCCCCCACCAGCGGCCTGATCAACGCCACCCTGCTCAAATGGGGCTGGATCGACAAAAGCATCCCCTTCCTGACGGACGGCCCCCACTGGCAGTTCACTTATACCCTGGTCGGCGTGTGGCAGGGCATGGGCTGGGGCACCATCCTGTACCTGTCCGCCATTACGGGCATCAATATGGAACTGTTTGAAGCCGCCAGGATCGACGGCGCCAACAAAATGCAGCAAATCTGGCATGTGACGCTGCCCGGCATCCGCTCCACCATCGTGGTGCTGCTGATCCTGAGCGTTGGCCAGATGATGAACATCAGCTTCGACCGGCCCCAGATCCTGGGCAACGCGCAGGTGCGCAAATACTGCGACGTGCTTTCCACCTTCGTGTACCGCACCGGTATCGAAAACCATAAGTTCGAACGCGCCACGGCTGTGGGCCTCTTCCAGTCTTTGGTTGGGCTTGTGTTGATTTCCGGCGCCAACTTCGTTTCCAAGAAGCTTGGCGAAGAAGGCATCTGGTAAGGAGGTGCGGATAAAATGATGAAGCAGGAAGCAAACGCCCCGGCCTTCCATGCCAAAAAGCAGCGCATATGGACAGGCCCGCAGATCATTTTGGCGCTGATCATCATCCTGATCAGCCTCACCTGCCTGCTGCCCTTCGTGAATGTGGCGGCCACCTCCCTGAGCAGCAAATCCGCCATTCTCAGCGGCAAGGTCACCTTCTTCCCTGTGGAATTGGATACCCGCGCCTATAAGGCGATTTTCTCCGACCCGGCCATGATGCGCAGCCTGTGGTTCACCGTTTTCATCACTGTGGTGTACACCCTGTTTTCCATGGTGATGACCATCCTCATGGCGTATCCGCTCACCAAGAAGCGCCTGACGGGGCGCAAATTCTTCAACTTCATGGCGCTTTTCACCATGTATTTTTCCGGCGGCACCATTCCCATCTACCTGAATATCAAGGAACTGGGCCTGCTGGACTCTCCATGGTCCCTGATCCTGCCCGGAATGCTGAGCACCTATAACATGATCATCCTCAAGAGCTTCTTCAGCGCACTGCCCCCCGAACTGGAGGAAGCGGCCACCATCGACGGAGCCAATGATTTCCAGATCCTTTTACAGGTGTATCTGCCCCTCTCCATGGCTTCCCTGGCGACCCTGACCCTGTTCTACGCCGTGGGCAAGTGGAACAGCTTCCAGGACGCTCTGTATTACATTTCGACCAAGGCCTATCAGCCGCTGCAGTTAAAGCTGTACCACCTGATCAAGGGCTCCCAGGCGGTGGATATTGCGGCCATGGAAGGCGGCAGCTCCACCGTGGCGACGGATATTTCCGAATCCATCGAGCCCGCTTCCATCATTTTCGCCACCCTGCCCATCCTGGTGGTCTATCCCTTTGTGCAGCGCTACTTCGTGGCCGGCGTCACGATCGGCGCGGTCAAGGGGTAATGACCGGCTTTTGCTGCAGGTTTTCCTGATCCCGTTCTTTACCGCCTGCAGGCGGTGAAAATAAAAAAAGGAGTGACTATCATGAAAAAGGCACTGGCTATCCTGCTGACCCTGGCCCTGCTGCTGGGTCTGACCGGTACCGTCCTGGCGGACGACTGGATCACCCTGCGCGTGGAAACCTACGACCGTGAGATCACCGGTCTTGACGTTACGGACTGCTGGCAGCTCCATTACGCTCAGGAA
Source organism: Clostridia bacterium (assembly GCA_017550745.1). Lineage (GTDB taxonomy): Bacteria > Bacillota > Clostridia > Christensenellales > Aristaeellaceae > RUG563. The sequence continues at coordinate 31,284 of JAFZOG010000024.1, forward strand.
CACTTCGGCGATCCCAACCACATCAAGCTTGAATTCGTCTCCTACGCCCGTTGGACGGAAGGCGACCTGCTGACCAACGCCCTGGCCGGCGGCACTGCCCCCGACATCTGCGTTACCTATAACGGCGGCCTGGTGCAGCAGTGCATCGACGACGAAGGCATCTGGCAGCTGGACGATCTGATCGCCGAATACGGCCCCAACCTGAAAGCCTTCCTGGGCGAAGAGCTGCTGGGCTATGGCCAGAGCGACCATGACGGCGACGGCGTGAAGGAACAGTGGTACATCCCCGCCCGCCGCATCAGCGTTGCCAACGTGGGCAACTTCATCCGTGAAGACTGGCTCAAGGCCCTGAACATGGAAAAGCCTACCAACATTGAAGAATTCACCGCTTACCTGCGCGCCGCCAAGGAAGCCCAGCTGGCCGGTGAAAACACCATGCCCTTCTCCTTCGGCATCTATGCGCCCGATCCCCTTTACAACGTGCGCCGCTTCACCGATGCCTGGGTGGACTTCTCCCAGGTCACTGAAGAAGACTGGTTCGCCTATGCACGCAACCCCGAAATGCTGCCCGGCGCCAAGGAAGGCTTCCGCTGGCTGAACACCCTGTATCATGAGGGCCTGCTGCCCGACACCTTCGCCCTGTCCGACAACGACAAGGCCAACGACACCGCCCTGATCATGGGCTACAACGGCTTCTTCTCCCAGCAGCCTGACCAGCCCTGGCGCACCGACAAGAACTACCAGATCGAGCTGGAAAAGAACGTTCCCGAAGGACACTGGGTCACTGTGAACCCCTTCAAGAACGAATCCCTGGGCGGAAAGACCCTGCATGACATTTATGCTGCCAACGGCCTGAGCATCATCATCCCCCTGACCACCGATGAGCAGACTGCCATCGCCGCCATCAAGTATCTGGACTGGATGGCCATCCCCGAGAACATGTTCGCCATGCAGAACGGTATCGAAGGCATCAACTATGAAGGCATCGACGCCACCCTGGGTATCCCCTACGGCGTGAAGAGCGCTGACGCCGTTCCCAACGAGAACAAGATGCACGCCGGCGACATTTGCTTCATCTCCAACGGCTTGTACTATGGCGATGACGCCAAGAACGCCGCCGCTCTGGCTCTGCCCTTTGCCGGCTATGAAGAAGACGTGGTGGCTTCCTATGTGGACGCCCTCACCGACGCCTGGACGCAGATCAGTTTCACCGTAGCCATTCAGGCTGAAACCGACTACGGCTCCACCGTAAAGAGCAAACAGGGCGAATTCCTGGCCGCCGTGGTGAGCTGCGACGCCGACCAGTATGACGCCGTGTACGATGCCGGCATCCAGGATATCCTGAACTCCGGCGCGCAGGAAATGATCGAAGAGTTCCGCCAGGCCTATCAGGATGGCAACTATCGCGGTGTGTTCCCCGGCAACCTGTAATACACCCGATTGATTTTCTGCTGAACAAATCAACATTGGACGAGGGATGCGTGTCTTTGGCGCGCATCCCTCTTTTTGCGTGGAGGGCATATGCGGTGCAAGGAACCGAAGCGGATTCTCTTCCTGTTTCGCCTCACCGTTTTTTTCGCCTCGCATAAGATGAGGATGAAGGCTGCCTGGGTGCCGCAGCCCTTAATTCAACGCAAGGAGGCGTATCGCTTATGTCTTTCTACTCCTACAAAAACGCTAATCCGGGCTGCTGCCCCGGGACGATTTCCGGAAACGCGCTGGAAGGCCTGGATGAAAAGGTGTGCATTCAGGTACAGCGCGTGTATGACAGCTGTTTGCAGCAGCAGCAGCTGACCAACGTGGACGTGACCATCACAAGCTATGCCCAGGTGGTGACCACCGGCTGCGGATGCAACGCCGAAACCGAGGAAGCGCCGCCCACCTCCACGCCCGTCGCTCCCATTACCTTTGAATCCTGCCGTTCCAGCAGCATGGACGTAGACATCAGCAACCTGAGTGTGGAACGCCTGTGTGACCGTCCCTGCTTCGCCCGCGTGCGCGGCAACCTGCAAATCCCCATCGACATCCTCTTCACCGACAGCCGCTGTGTGGAATACATCGGAAAGGGCGTCGTGACCGTCAACCGCGACGTGCTGCTGGCCGTCCCCGACGATTCCATCGTCCCCTTTAACCTGGAGGGCATGGCCAGCGCCGTTTGTGTGGCCGGAACATACCGGGGCAACAACGTGTTCCGCCTTACCGTGTGTGTCACCGTCGTGCTGAAGGTGCTGGCCAAGGTAGAGATCCTGGTGCCCAGCTACGGCTTCTGCACCATTCCTCCCTGCGAGGAATTTGCCGATTCCGTATGCGACGAATTCTTCAGCCTGCCCCTGTTCCCGCCCACGACCCTGTGCGATAACGACAACTTCGGCAACCAGGGCATCCCGCTCAGCATGACCAGCGGCACCTCCTGCTGCAACAACTGTTCCAACACCTGCCGCACATGCTCCAACAGATAATCCATGCCTTCAGGGGAAAGACAGCGAGGCTGCCTTTTCCCCTTTTTTCATAGGCTTTCGGCCCGTGTATGCTGGATAAACTGGTATTCCATGCAAAAAGGCTTGACAGTGCGCCATTTGCCTGTATAATTTGTATAGAAAGCTATACAGCCTTACGAAAGAAAAAGGCAGTTGACCGACGGAAGGGAGAGGAAGCGGAACTTGTTCAGAACGAGCACAAGCCGGGTGGAGCACTGGTGCGACAAAACGATGAGCGTGATGCGGGAGCGTCAGCTGGAAGCCTGCCAGGATCGGCTGTACCGCTATCCCGCCCAGGGCCTGTTTGGGAAGCTCTGCGCTGACGAAATCCGGGATTTATTCCATCTTTCTTTTTATGCCCGGGAAATCAAAACCTGTGTACCCGGCCAGGCAGAGCTGCAATCCTTGGTGCTCAAGCGTGCGGAAATGGAAGCCTGCTATCTTTCTCCCCGCGAAGACGATTTGATCAAGCGCATCCTGATGGGGGGCGGGGAAGCGTTTCTGAACGATTGGGATGAAATCAGCGCGGCGGAAGCGCTCATATCGCGGCTCTGGTGCACCCTGCAAATCCTGGATGAAGACGCAGCCCGGGTATGTCTGGCGCCGGAACTGACCGCCCCCATCACCAAAGCCATGCTGTCAGAAGAATACGCGGAAACGCGGAAACGGTTGTTTTCCTTTGACGCCACACTGCACAGCCTGCTGTATCTTTCCGGTTTCCTGCACGCTTCCGTTCCCCTGACGCATTTTTATCAGGCCATGAGCAAAAATGACGACGAGGTAACGCCCGTTCTGATTTCCCGTTACCTGCGGGCGGCGTTTGATTATACCCAGACCCCGGAGGGAGAAATCCTGCTGCTGCATCCCGGCCTTGCCGATCCTGAACATTTGCTCTCCACGCTCTCCAAAATGCCGCCTGCCGAAGTGGCGATCACCCGCGAAATGATGCTGGGCGGGCTGAACGGCCTGCTGCCTGAGGAAGTCGCCTCCTGCGAGACCATGCGCGGAGCGCTGACGGGAGCCATCCGGCCGGAATACGACGAGGAGGAAGCGCTGGAGGACCTGCGCATGATGGCCAAGCAGGGCGCGAGCCTGGGCGAAATGCGCGAAGTGATGGAAAGCATGCTCTGCGTGCTGCCTACGCCCCGGATGGTTCAGGCCCTCGGGCAGCTGCATTTGCAGACCGTGCGTTGGATCGGCATGCCTCCGGCGGTACTGAACTGATGCGGGTTTATGAATGCACCGTTCCCGACCGGGCCGCCGGTATGCGGATGGACAAATATATCAGCCTGGCTTTCTCTCTTTTGCCCGACGCAGTGGCAAGGGACGCTTTCGCCGAACGGGACGTGAAGGCGGATGGAAAGCGCGTAGGCAGGGATACAGCCGTTTTGCCGGGACAGCGGATCCGGCTCTACACCGACTATGCCTGCGACCTGCCTATCGTTTATGAGGACGGGCATATTCTGCTCCTGAACAAGCCTTCCGGAATCACCTGCGATACGGATGAATGGGGCGGGATGACCGTGCTGTCTTTGATAAGCGCCCGGGCAGACGGTGCGTATGTCCCCCGCCTGTGCCACCGCCTGGATCATCAAACCTCCGGGCTGCTGCTGCTGTGCAAAGACGGCGAAAGCGAAGCTGTCCTGCGGGAGGCATTCAGGGAACGCGCTTTGGAAAAGATTTACCAATGCCTCGTCCGCGGTGAAATGCGCCCGCCCAAAGATGTCAAGGAAGCGTATCTGGTCAAGGATGCCCAGCGGGCCATGGTGCGCGTCGTCACGCATGCCACCCCCGGCGCGCTTTCCATCGCTACGCAGTATGAAACGATGTGCTTCGACGGGGATATCTCCCGCCTGCGGGTGACGCTGCTGACGGGCAGGACGCACCAGATCCGGGCGCATATGGCCTTTTTGTCACACCCCATCCTGGGGGATGACAAATACGGCGACCGGGCTTTCAACAAGCGCTTCAAAACCACCTCTCTGCGCCTGTGCGCCACCGAGCTGACGCTGCACACGGAAGGCTGCCTGGCTTATCTGGAAGGGAAGCGCTTTTCTGTCGAACCGCCGTTTTAAAAAGACTGACCCCCGCGCCGATAGGCCGGAGGCCAGTCTTTTTTCTTTATGGTTGCTCCATGTTTTTCTTTCCCTGATCCCATACCGCGTATTTCAGCGTGTCGCCGTCATCCCCGCGGGCATAAGAAACGGTCAGGAACGCGTCCACCGACGCTGTGACCGGATGCTTTCGCCCCGGCAGACGGAACGTGACTTCATCCCCCTCCATCGCTATGACGCGAATATTCCTGTACTGCATGGTATCAGCAAACAGCGCTTTTACAGGACAGTCATGATGCAGGGAATAGAGCAAGAATCTTTTCACCACGGTTACATGCTCCTCACGGAATAAATGACGATCCCCCCAGATTCGCTCTGATAGAAACGCGTGAACAGCCGGTCCAGCGCATTCTGGTCGATCTGGTAGCGTGAACGCTCATTGCTGCTGACCAGAATATAATCCACGCCGTATTTTTCCAGTACAGCCTGGTTGTTTTCCGGATCGGCGTAGAACTGCCAGATGTCGTTTTTGCGTTCATCCGTATTATAGCCGTGATAATACAGCCAGGTATCGGGCCCACAGACGATGTTCCGCCCGGTCAGGCTGCTGACGAAATTGATATGCCAGCTATAATCGGTCAGGAACATGGCGTGCTGCTCGGTATTTTCCTCCACAAACGCGGCGGCTTCCACCGTTTCCTTGGAAAACATTTCATAATCGCTCTTCCATTCCCGAGCGACGGCGAGGACGCCCGTTGAAAAGCACACGATCACGCCCAGCGCGGCGATGACCGGCCTGGCCCTCAGGCCCTTCAAACGCCCCAGCAGCTCCAGCCCATAGTCCGCCGCGATCACGGCGCAAAGCATATACCAGATATAGAACAGCTTGTTGTTGTCGTATTCATTGGGCTGGATCTGAACAAACTCTGCCACCAGGAAAATCACGAACGCGCCGCAGGCGATAAACCTGCGCTTTTCGTTTTTTTCTACCAGCGCCAGGATGATCAGGATAAAGGGCAAGCCGATATTCTTGATATAGAACCACAGGTATCCGTCCCTTAGGCCGTTTCCCGTATTGTTGACCCAGTTGAAGCGGATCTGCAGAAACCGCGTGTTCCCGATGGCCTGGTTGAACGTCCAGGTAAAAAGCTGGGGCGCGGCAACCGCGATGGCAATCAGGCCGTATGCCGCCCAGAACAGCAGCGCGTTCTTCAACTGATGGCGGGTGGTCAACAGGTCGCACAGCATCCACCCCGCGCTGAGCAGGCCAAACGCCAGGAAGCAATGGGTATTCACCATGGGCAGCATCCCCGCCCAAAGCCCAAGCGCCGCGCCCCGACGCCAGTCGGTCTCCCGCTTATGCCACACCGCCGTCGGGCCGTTGGCGGTGTCCTTGAGCTCCATGCCCCAGGGTGTTTCAGGCCGGAGGGAATCGTACAATAGATAGATGCAGGGAATCACCTCGCACCAGCCTGCCAGCGTTGTGCGCTGCGGCACCATCATGTCCACGATCACGTTGCTCCACCTCAGGTTGTAGGTGCCGAACTCAGCGTGGTTGGCGGGGGTCTGGTACCAGCCGTTCAGTACAAGCTGGATGCGCTCCCACAGCCCTTTCACGCTCTGCAGCTCGTTGCTGCCGTAGCTTCCCAGCACAGTCCCCTGCATATCGATCAGGTAGAAAAAGCCCAATCCGCCGTTGAGGAAAAAGAACAGCGCCGCCAGCACCGCTCCTTTCCGGGTATCCGCCATGCGTTCCGCAAGGATGCAGTAACCTGTGAAGACAAGCGCCGTCATGATCATACCGGGAATCAGGATCGCCGCCCGCAGGGAACAGCCCAGCAGCATGAAGCTGGAGGACAGGGAATCGGCCAGGAAGGGATACGCCAGCAGCTCACCCGGCAGGATATTGTATTCAGGCGGGAAGGAAGCGTTGCGCAGGCTGGCGGTGATAGCCAGATGTAGGGGCAGGTCGCCGTAGGTGCTTTGGCCCACGTGCAGCGTGCCGTCCGCCATGGGGCGGATGGTGTGCGTCCATTGCAGCCAACCGCCCACCAGCGTCAGCGGCAGCGCCACGAAAAGAAGCAGTTTCAGCAGCTGCGCGTCGTGCTCGCTCCACGCAGCCCATTGGGCGCGGTCCCGTGTTAAATAAGCAGCCACTGTTACCAGCATCAGCAGCACCGTTGCCGCTCCATGGGAAACATCGGAGAAATTCCAAATAAAAGCAAACAGCGCGGGAAGCCACATCATCAGCAGGATGCCCAGGCATATGCCCAGCCAGCCGCGAACCAGCACCGGTTTCCTGGGAAACAGGCAAAACGCAATGATCGACCCGCAAAGAAGAAATAAAACAAAATACGCTATAGCCAGCATAACGACCTCCGATTTCAGCGATTCCGGCCGGCAGGATATCAATAGAGCTCGATGGACACAAAACAGCCGCCGCTTCCGCCAGGAAGCGCGCGCTCCGTAATACCGCTTATTCGGCCTTTCCTTCCGCCATCCGTTTCATTTCTTCCTCCGTGATGACAGGAATACCGAGGGCCTGCGCTTTGGCCAGCTTGCTGCCCGCGTTCTCCCCCGCCACCACATAGGCGGTCTTTTTGCTGACCGAACCGGCTGCCACTCCGCCGCGCTCCCGGATAAAGGCTTCCGCTTCCTGCCGTGAAAAAGAGGGCAGGGTGCCGGTGACCACCATCGTAAGCCCGGTGAATGCGCCGCCAAGCTGTTTTTCTTCGGGCTGGGGGTTCACGCCTGCGGCAAGAAGCCGCTCAATCATACGCCGGTTCTCCGGGAAAGAGAAAAAGTCGATGACGCTTTGCGCCACGATCTCCCCCACGTCGTCCAGAGCGACCAGCTCTTCCATCGCCGCGCCCTGCACCTTTTCCAATGTGCCAAAAGCGGCGGACAGATCACGCGCCGTCCTGCGGCCTATGTTGGGAATGCCGATGGCCAGGAGGAAACGGGAAAGAGGGCAGTGCTTGCTGTCCTCCAGCGCTGTGATCAGGTTCTGGGCGCGCTTGTCCTGAAAGCCGTCCAGGGCCTGCAATTGATCCGCGGTCAGGTGGTATAGATCCGCGGCGTCGCGTACGCCCAGCGCGTCGTAGAGCAATCCGGCGGTTTTCTCGGAGAAGCCGGAGATGTCCATCGCGTCCCGGGAAGCGAAATGCGCCAGGCGCGCTATTGCCTGGGGACGGCAGGTTTCCCGGTTCAGGCAGTACAGATGCGCCCCCCGCCAGGTCAGCGGCCCGCCGCAGGCGGGGCATGTTTCGGGCGTCAGGATGGGCTTGCCGATGATGCCGTCCTCAACGCAGCCCAGGATTTCGGGGATCACGTCGTTGGAGCGCCTGATCCATACGGTGCAGCCCAGCGTCAGCTTCTTTCGCTCGATGTCCCCGGCGTTGTTCAGCGTCGCCTTTTTCACCGTCACCCCGGCAAAATCCACCGGCGACACATGGGCCAGCGGCGTCAGCTTCCCGGTGCGCCCCAGCTCCCATGTGACCTTTTCGAGGGTGGCAGTGTTCTCTTCGGCGGCGAATTTATACGCCACCGCCCAGCGCGGAAATTTGTCGGTGAAGCCCATTGCTTCCCGCGTGCGCTGATCCATCACCTTGATCACAGCCCCGTCGATGAGGAAATCCAGGTTCGGCCGCTGTTCCTCGATGGCGCGGACGAGGCTGATCACGCTCTCCCGGCTGTCCGCTGTTTCAAAATACGGGCTCACCGGAAAACCCTGTTCCCGGATAAAGCGCACCATGCCCGCCTGATCGTGATAGGGCGGGTCCGCTATCGTGCCCACCTGGTAAAAGAACGCGGACAGGTTGCGGCTCGCCGTCACGGCAGGATCCAGATTGCGCAGCGCTCCCGCCGCGGCGTTGCGGGCATTTTTCAGGGGAACAGCGGCGGTTTTGTTGTACGCCTCCAATGCGCTCAGGCGCATGATACATTCGCCCTGCACCTCGATTTTCCCTTTCCAGGGGATTGAAAGCGGCACGCCCCGTACCGTCCTTGCCTGCGGCAGGATGGCCTCCCCCACCTCACCGTCGCCGCGGGTAGCGGCCTCGGCCAGCATCCCGCCGTCATAGGTCAGATTCAGCGTCAGCCCGTCAAACTTGTATTCCACCCCGTATCTGAGCGGCGGCAGCGTGCCGTCCTGCGCCCAGAGCTTTTCCACCCGGTCGAACCAATCGTTCAATTCCTGCTCGCTTTGGGCCTTATCCATGCTCCACAGCCGCGTGATATGCCGGTGCTGGGCAAACGCCGCCAACGGCGTTCCGCCCACCCGATGCGTGGGTGAATCCGGCAGCACGGTGCCCGATTCTTTTTCCATCCGCATGAGCTGGTTATACAGCGCATCCCATTCCGCGTCAGAAATGCTGGGATTGTCCAGCACATAGTATTCATGGGCTGTCTTGTTCAGATAATCCACCAGGGATCGCATATCGGGGAAGGATTTGGGCATAGAAGATCCTCCTGAGCGGGAAAAAGTAAAAAGGAGCCAAAAGCCCCTGTCCGCAGGGCTTTTGGCATTTGTGTCATTCGTCGATCTTCACGATCGGCGCGATGGAAAGGGAAAACTCTTTTGTGCCATAGGCGGTGAAAGCGATCTGGATACGGGCGTCCGCGCCGCTGCCGCGCACCGCCTGCACCGTTCCTTCGCCGAACTTCCGGTGCAGCACGTGATCCCCGGGACGGTACAGGTTGTTCAGGACGCTCTGCGCGTTTTCCCGGGCCGGAGAGGCGACGAAGCCTTTTTGCACGCCGGGAATATTCAGCCCCGCTTTTCCCGCGCCAAGGCCAAAACCGCCCACAGCGCTGCGCCCTCCCGCCGCCATGCCGGGGGTGCCGAAGCTCAGGTCACGGGGCCGGTCCCGGCGGGAAACCACGGCCGGCTTCTCGGGCTGAAGGGCAAAACCGCTGTTTCGGGTGGCGTTGGCCCACTCATCCAGCACCAGGCGCTCCGGGATTTCCCGTAAAAATACGGACGGCGGATTGTGGGTGATCTGGTTATAGATCGTGCGCCTGCGGGAGAAGGACATGTACAGGATTTTCTTGGCCCGGGTCATGCCCACGTAGCACAGGCGGCGTTCCTCTTCCATCTTGCTTTCGTCCAGCTGCGAGCGCATGGAGGGGAAGATGCCTTCCTCCATCCCGGTCATGAACACGGCCTCGTATTCCAATCCTTTGGCGCTGTGGAGGGTCATGAGCGTCACATACTGGGGCGCGTTCTCCTGGCTGTCCAGGTCAGTGACCAGGGATACGTTTTCCAGGAACGCCTCCAGGGTTTTATCGTCGTTCACCGTTTCAAATTCCTTGGCGGCAGCGGCGAGCTCCCGCAGGTTTTCCAGCCTCGTCTGGGCTTCTTCGCCGGCCTCCAGCTCAAACTGGGCTTTCAGCCCGGTTTCCTCCAGCATGGCGGTCACCAGCTCCGAGAGGGACAGCGTTTCCTTCAGCGCTGTCAGCTTCATCAGCAGCAGCGCGAATTCGCCGATACACTTCCTGGGGCGGGAAGAAAGCGTCTGCGGCGGGTCGGAAAGCACGGAATAAAGGGGCAGCTCCTCAGCTTTCGCGTATTCCTGCAGCGCGGCGACCGTCGCGTCGCCGATGGAGCGCTTGGGCGTGTTGATGACGCGTACCAGCGACACGTCGTCAGCGGGATTCACCAGGACGCGCAGGTAAGCCAGCGCATCCCGCACTTCCTTGCGGTCATAGAACCGGGTGCCGCCAAAGACCCTGTAAGGAATGCCTGACCGGGTGATCATTTCTTCGAGCACACGGCTCAGGCTGTGGTTGCGGTACAGCACGGCCATCTGGCCATATGGCATCTTCGCTTGGTGCAGCCGCTTGATCCTTTCGCAGATCCAGGCGGCTTCCTCCCGTTCGTCGCCCGCGCTGTAGAGGTGGATCTTTTCGCCCTCGCCCGCCTCTGTCCATAGCGCTTTTTCTTTCCGCCCCACGTTATGGGCGATCACCTGGTTCGCCGCGTCCAGGATATTGGCGGTGGAACGGTAATTCTGCTCCAGCTTTACCACCCGGGCGTCGGGATAATCGTTTTCAAAGTCCAGGATATTGCGGATATCCGCCCCCCGCCAGCCATAGATGGACTGGTCGTCGTCGCCGACCACGCACAGGTTGCGGCTTTCCTCTGTCAGCAGCTGGACAAAATGGTATTGGGCGGCGTTCGTATCCTGGTACTCGTCCACCAGCACATACTGGAAGCGCTGACGGTAATAGTCCAGGACCGGGGGATGATCCACGAATAATTGCAGCGTGCGCAGGAGAAGATCGTCAAAGTCCAGGGCGTTGGCGGTACGAAGCCGCCCTTCATAATAGGAATACAGGTCGTGGAACTGCTGGCACTGATAGTCCTTCAGGGATTCCTGAAACCATTCATCCGGATCCAGCATCTTGTTTTTCGCCTCGGAGATCTTTGCCCGCATTTCCTTTGGCTGGGAACGGTTTTCATCCAGGCCCAGCGTTTTCAGCCCATCCTTGATCACGCGAAGCTGGTCGTCATCGTCGTAAATCGTAAAGGAACGCTTATAGCCCAGCTTTTCAATATCACGCCGCAGGATGCGCACGCAAACGGAATGGAACGTGCCCAGCCACATCTCCTGCGCGTCCTCGCCCACCAGCTTTTCCACGCGTTCGCGCATTTCTCGGGCCGCTTTATTTGTAAAGGTCAGCGCCAGGATATGCCAAGGCTTGACCCCGTGGTCGATCAGGTTGGCGATGCGGTAGGTGAGCGTCCTGGTCTTCCCGCTGCCGGCTCCTGCCAGAATCAGCACCGGGCCCTGCAGGGCTTCGGCAGCCTGCCGCTGCATCGGATTGAGTGCGGATAAATCCATCATTCGTCCCCTTTTTCTTTTTCATGCAGTCGCTCAATGGCCAGCTTGTATCCTTCCGCGCCGTAAACCAGGCTTCTGTTCACGCGGCTGATGGTCGCCGTGCTGGCGTGCGTCACGCCCGCGATCTGCGAATACGTCAGGCCCTTGTCCAGCTGCAGCGCCACGTCAAACCGCTGCACCATGGCGTTGATCTCCTGAATCGTGCAAAGATCGTCAAAAAAGCATTCCAGTTCTTCCCTTGTTTGTAAACACAGGATAGCGTCCAGCAAATGCGTCATATCATCGTGCTTCATGCGCAACCCCTCATTTCTTGCGCCGGCAGACCGCTTTTCTTTCTTCTTTCCGGCGCGGAAAGCTCATACTTCCTTTCAATGATTATACCATAAAAAGATTGAAAAAGAAAGGCATGCGGAAGAAACATTTTTCCGATGCCCGGTCTTATTCAGGTTCAGATATGCTCGAAAAAGGCTTCATGATTCTCCTGATAGCAAAGCACGCCCATATCGCTGAATTTCAGGTACGTGGGCTGGCTTTGCACATATTTGAGGATCTCGTCCAGCCGCACGCTTTCGCTGAAAGAGAGCAGGGTAAACGCCACGCCATGCTTCCGCGCCCGGCCCGTACGCCCGATCCGGTGGATGTAGTATTCGTTTTCGTTGGGCAGGTCATAATTGATGACCGCCTCTACGTCGTCCACGTCGATGCCCCGGGCAGCCACGTCGGTGCATACCAGAATGGGGAATTTGCCCCGCTTAAAGCCGGCCATCACCTGGTTGCGCTTGGACTGGGGGATGTCCCCGTGCAGCGCTTCGGTGTCATAGCCCGCTTTGTTCAGGCGCTCGCTGAGGCGGCGGCACATGTCCTTGGTGTTGGTGAAGATCATGATCCGGCCATACACGTCGGAATCCAGCAGATACAGCAGGTGGTCGTATTTTTCCTCCCGGGTGGTGGGGATCACGTACTGGGCGATCTTCGGTTTGTTTTCCTGGGTGGCGGGGATGGTGATCTCAATGGGGTCATGCTGGTATTTCCAGGAGATGGTGAGCACATCCTGGTTGGTGGTGGCGGAAAACATGACCAGCTGCCTGGTGGTGGGCACGGCCTCGATGATCTTGCATACATCCTTCACAAAGCCCATTTTCAGCATTTCATCCGCCTCGTCGATCACCATGGTATGCACGGCGTTCAAACGGGCGGTTCCGCGCTGCATGTGGTCCAGCATCCGTCCGGGGGTAGCCACGATGATCTGGGGCTTTTTCTTCAGCTGATTCAGCTGCTTGGAAATGGGCTGTCCGCCGTACAATACGGCGATGCGCACCTCGGGAATAAAGGCCGCCAGCTTTTCCATTTCCTGGCCGATCTGCACCGCCAGCTCACGGGTCGGCGCCAGCACCAGCTCCTGAATGCGGCTGTCGGTCAAAGAGATGTATTCCAGCATCGGAATGCCAAAGGCGCAGGTTTTCCCCGTGCCGGTAGGCGCGATGGCGATGACGTCGTGCCCTTCCATCATCACGGGGATGGTCTTTTCCTGCACGGGCGTGGCGGCGTGAAAGCCCATCTTCCCGACAGCCTTCATCACCTCTTCGGATAAATCCATGTTTTCAAATCCGGTAAGCGTCTGATCCTGGTTCAAGGGTATATTCCGTCCTTCCCAAAAGGCCCGCGGCCTTGTTTCTTCTTTCCTGTGAACGTGAGCAAGTATACCATAAAAACAGTTCCTGGTCAATGTCAGGAAAAGCGTTACAAATCCGCAGGAATGTGCTATAATGGCGCTACCGGATTATTTGCTCAGAAAGGACAGGGACGATCATGAACAATCGCACGATTCGACGCATCCTGAAGGAAACGGACTTTATCCATACCAGCGGCACGCCGGAGGAACTGAAGGTGGCCGAATACCTGAAAGCGGAATGTGAAAAGCTGGGTGTGAACGCCTGGCTGGAAAGCTTTCCGGTGGAAATGGCGAATGTAAAATCAGCCAGCCTGTATGCCGACGGCAGGGAAATTCCCTGCGAGGGCTTTGGCCTGTGCGGCAGCGGCACGGTGGAAGCGCCGCTGGTTTACCTGCCGAACACCGACGAAATGTCGCTTACCAAAGCGAAGGGCAAAATCGTCCTGCTGGACAGCGGGCTGGGATACTTCCTTTATCACGACCTGCTGAACGCAGGCGCCGCAGGCATTGTGACATACAACGGCAGCGTATTCTACCGCGACCGGGACATCGACAAAAAGGAGCTGCGGCCCCATGTGCGGGACGGCGCGGAAAAGCTTCTGTGCGTCAACATCAATGCCAAAGACGCGGCGGCGCTGGTGAAGAGCGGGGCGAAAACCGTGAAAATCACCGTGGAACAGGAGGAATACCCGGGCGAATCCCACAACGTGGCAGCGGAGCTGCCGGGCCTTACGGACGAATGGATCGTGCTCACCGCGCACTATGACACCGTGCCCCTCTCCCGCGGTTCGTATGACAATATGTCCGGCTGCGTGGGCCTATTGTGCATCATGGACGCGATGAAGGATAAAAAGCACCGCTACGGCCTGCGGTTCGTATTCTGCGGCAGCGAGGAGCGCGGCCTGCTGGGCTCCAAGGCTTACGTGCGCGACCACGAAAAGGAGCTTGAAAAAATCCCCCTGAATATCAACCTGGATATGATCGGAACCTACATGGGCCGCTTTATCGCCCGGGTGAGCGCGGAAGACGCGCTGGTTTCCTATATCAGCTATCTGGGCGCGGAACTGGGGTTTGGCATCGCGCCGCGCCAGGGCGTTTATTCCAGCGATTCCACGCCCTTCGCCGACAAAGGCGTTCCTGCCCTGTCCTTCGCCCGCATTGCCGGGCCGGGCCAGGCCGTGATCCACAACCGCTACGACACCCCCGACGTGCTCTCAGACAGCAGGATCCGGGAAGACAGCATTTTCCTCACCGAATTCACCCGCCGCATGGCGGATTCCGCCAAGTGCCCGGTGAAACGGGAGATCCCCGAAAAGGTGAAAAATGATCTGGACGAATACCTCAACCGCAAGCGGAAGAAGGAAGATTGACCATTTGCGGCAAACAATTTGACGGAGCGAAAGGGCGCTGTGTTTCTTCCTTCCTCAGCGCTCTTTTAAGAAAGGCGGTATATCAACATGTCAGACCGATCCCTGGAATCCCTTTCCTGTCCCCTCCCAAAGGATATTGCCGCTTTGAAAGGGGCGGGAGAATTTGATTTGGCTTTGCAATTGATCGAACGCAGGCTCAGGGAGCCTTTGCCCGCTATGCTGAAAACACGGCTTGAGACAGAACGGTTTCTTTTGCCGAAATTAGCGGGGAGCTATACCCTTTCCCACGAAGAACTGCTGAACGAAATGCAGCGGCGCGTGCCGGATTTTACCGCCGAGGAGCTGAATACGTTCCTGCTGAACGGCAAGCTGGATTTCATCTACGTAAACGGCCAGCGGCGATATTTTAACCGCATGCCCGGCTCCCTGGTAAAATCCCATCCGGAGCTGAAAAAGCGCGCTGTGCATGACGGAAGCGTCCACGCCGATCTGGATGCCATCATCCGGCGCATGAAGCGGGAAGACATCGTGTTCCGCTATCGGCTTCGCGCCGACATCACCATCGACGGCAGCGAACCCGGGGCCGTGTATAAAATTCACATGCCTTTGGCTTCCCGTTCCATGCAGCAGGAACCGGCGGCGGATATCGCCTGCAGCGTACCTTTCCGGGCTGACGCCGAGGATGCGCCTCAGCGCACGGCTTATATGGAAACAGCAGAAAAGAAGATTTGTCTGGAATATACCGTGGCCCAGCGTCCCAAATACGTTTCTCCCCTGGACGCGGCCGTTCACAGGATCGTCTATCCCGCCGCCCGCCCCGTGTGCGAAGAGGATCTCATCGAACAGCCGCCGCACCTGTCCTTCACGCCCTATCTGAAAGCATTGGCGAAGGAACTGCGCGGCGCGGAAACCGACCCGGTTCAAACCGCCTGGCGTTTCTATGACTACATTACCAGCCGCGTGATTTATTCCTTCATGCCGCCCTATCGGCTCATGGAAAGCGGCGCGGAATATACCGCCGTCAACCGGCGCGGGGACTGCGGCATGCTGGCGCTGCTGTTCATCGCTTTATGCCGCATCAGCGGCATACCCGCCCGCTGGCAAAGCGGGCTGGATGCCGCCCCAGGCGACGTAGGCCACCACGATTGGGCGGAGTTTTTCTCCGACCGCCTGGGCTGGCTGCCGGTGGACTGCTCATACGGCGGCTCCGCGTTCCGCGCCGGAAATGAGGAACGGCGGTGCTTCTACTTCGGCAACCTGGACCCCTACCGCATGGTAGCCAACCGGATCTATTTCGCCGCCTTCACCCCCGAAAAGAAATTTCCCCGTTTCGACCCCTACGACAGCCAGGGCGGCGAAATAGAAACCGACGCTCACGGCCTGCTGGGAGACGAATTTGACACGGATTACACCATGCTCTGGCATGAAATCACGTCTGCGGACTGATACGAATCAAAAAAAGGGCTGGAAAAGCCCTTTTCAGATTGTCGAAAAACCCTGGGATGCATCGAAGGGCCGCAGCCCTTCGATTTTTAATCCGCAGGGGCCGAAGCGCCCGGAAAACCTGCCCTTGGGCCGGTTTTCAGCGTAGGGCGGGCCGGAAGGCCCCGGGCAGGCAGCTGAAAGCTGCTTCCGCTATCCATTTCCGACCGCAAAAAAAAAGGGTTTTGGGCCTCCTTTGGAGGTCGAAAACCCTTTTTTGCAGGAAATGGATGCATCGAATGAAAATGGAATCCTGATTCCATTTTCATTCGCAGGCTGTCGAAAATGTTTTTCGACAGCCTGAAAAGGGCTGGAAAAGCCCTTTTTTCATTGTGATCCTGTCAGTCCGACAGTACGAACCGGAACATTTTCAGCACGTCCATATAGTCGTCTGCTTCAAAGACAACGGTATACGGGCCTGTCAGCGCAACGCCCGGGTAAGCCGAGCCCTTGCGGGCGGAGGCGTGCTGTTTAAAGCAAATCTCCACGGAGAAGTGCGCGGGCAGGGGGAACATACAGTCCTGCGGATCCTTGCGCATGGCCCGTTCGGCGGCTTCCCGGATGAGGCGCACCGCTTTGTTCGGATGGATGGAGATGGATCCGTTGCCCCGGCCTTCGCTGACCGCTACGGTTTCGACATTCGGGTTCATGGCCTTCATCCAGTCGCACAGGCCCTTGTCCCCCGTCACCAGCCGCACCGGAACACCCATATACGCCGCGGTCAGGCTGTTGATCATCAGCTCAGGAGCGATCACGCCGTTGATGCGCACATAGTTGTTCCTTGTGTTCATGGTGTGGGAAAGCGGATTTGTGTTCATGCCCGCGGCGGAATGGTAGCCGGTAAAGAATACGCCGTCATACCCGGGCTCCAGGCCGCTCATCATGCTGTAAATATCGCTGCCCCAGCCCCGGAAGATGCGGATATCCTCCGGCAGCATGGAAGGAATCAGGTTGCAGGCGCTGTCGTGGGCGTCCTTCACCAGGATGTCGTCCGCGCCGGCGGCCATGGCCCCCTCGCAGGCGGCCTTCACTTCCTTGGTCATCTGCTCGGCAAAGTAGGGATAGCGGGCGTGGCCGTTTTCTGTTTCATCCCACAGGGTAATGCCCGTGGTGCCCTCGATATCGGCGGAAATAAACAGCTTCATTTGCGATCATCCTTTCTGTCACGCTGTGATTAGGTCCACGATTTCATCCGGTTCACTCACCAGATGCCTCGCCCCGTTGGCGGTCAGTTCTTCCCTGGGGCGGTATCCCCACAGCACGCCGATAGTTTCCATCCCGGCTGCGTTGCCGCATTTCATGTCCGTGTTGGTATCGCCCACGTACCAGCAGTCGGCAATATCCGCTTCCAGCGTTTTCGCGATCAGCAGCGCCCCGGCAGGATCGGGCTTGAGCGGCACGCCTTCCGTCCGTCCGCGGATGATGGAAAAACGCACGTCCGGAAAATAATGGGCAAGCACCCGTTCCGCGTCCGCCTGGTCTTTATTGGTAAGCACACACACGTCCACGCCTTTTTCACACAGGGCTTTCAGCATCTCAGGCACGCCCCTGTAGGCGTGGCTGTTCACCTGGTTATGCTCGGCGTAATCCGCCCTGTAGGCATCCAGCACCTGCTGATACATTTCTTTATGCTCTCCGATGCAGCGCTCGGTCAGCTTCAGCACACCGTTTCCAACTTTATATTTATACGCGCTTTCCTCAATGGCGGGCAGGCCGTACTTTTGCAGCGAGCGGTTCATAGCCGCCGCAATGTCCGGCAGGGAATGCACCAGCGTGCCGTCCAAATCAAAAATCACACATTTACGCATCCGGTTTACCTCCTGTTCCCGCAAATTGTAACACAGGAATGAAGATTTCGCAAGATGGGCATGATAGGCACAGGAGGAATGAAAATGAAAAAGAGCGTAAACAGTCTGAAAAACCCAGGCTTCCTGCACGCAGCGCTGCTGACGGCAGGGGCGGTGATCCTGGTCCTGGGCCTGGCCGCAGAAACGGCCAAAGCGCCGGAGGGCAAATTGCCCGCGCTTTCCGTTTCCCCTCCGCCCGCAGTCGGCGCATCGGAACAGGAAGCCAAGGTGAAAGCGGGATGCGATGTCATCCAGACCATGGCGTTTTCCCGCTGCGGCCACAGCGTGACCCGGCGTGTTTCCATTCCGGAAACGCTGATCGGAAAG
The DNA here is from genome assembly GCA_017550745.1 of Clostridia bacterium. Lineage (GTDB taxonomy): Bacteria > Bacillota > Clostridia > Christensenellales > Aristaeellaceae > RUG563. Next base: position 49,358 of record JAFZOG010000024.1, read on the forward strand.
GATTTTGAGGCGATCCGGAAATACTATGATCTCTGGCAGATCGAAAGCTATACGCCGGAGCATATCGACATGCGCCGGGAGATCCCGCTCTTCTGCCCCATCCACACGGTGGCGGGGGTCAACGAAGCGGGCGACGTGGTTTTATCACGCAATGTATACGGCGACGGCATGGCCGTCATTCAAGAGACTGGAAAAGCAGCAGCCGATTTCCCGCAGGAGGAACGGGACAAGCTGCTGCTGGGGCTGGGCTTTGACAGCGAAAAGGAGGCGGAAACCTGGCTGCGGAAGCATTGACAGGAACGGCAAAAGCCGATATAATTTCCCTGTAAACAAACAAACGCAGGGAGGCCATGATGCCGCAGAATCGTTCGTCCAAAAAGCGGAATAACCGTTCACCATATCTGTTTATCCTTCTGGTGCTGGCGCTGCTCACCGCGGCGCTGATTTTTGGCGCGCGCGCCATGAATACCTGGAAAGTCTACGAAGCGGAAGCCGCCACGACCCCCGTGCCGACGCCCACCGTGACTTCTGTCAGCGTGACGCCCGACCCCTTCCGCGCAACGCCTGTACCCACGCCGGAACCGACGCCCGCTCCCTCCCCAACCCCCGGCCTGCTGAATGCCGGCTCCCAGGGAGAAGCGGTGAAGGAGCTGCAAAAGCGTTTGCAGGAGCTGGGCTATTATACCGGGCAGATCGACGGCGATTACGGCACCGGCACCAAGGCTGCCGTGCAGACCTTCCAGAAGCTCAACGGGCTGGACGCGGACGGCATCGCAGGGCAAAAGACCCAGGGCGTGCTGTATTCCGATGCCGCAAAGGCCGCTCCGGGGCCTACGGATGTGCTGGCGGATAACGGCATTCCGCTGCTGGTCAACGCGAAAAACCCCCTGCCGGACGGGTTTTCCCCCGCAAATCTGGTGCAGGTGAAGGACATCGCCGGAAACCTGATGACCTATGAAAAAAGCGATATGCAGGGTGTGCGGGAAGCAGTGGAAGCGCTGGCCCGCATGATTCAGGACGCCGTGAACGACGGCTGCGCGCCCTGGAAGCTGCGGGAGTCTTACCGCACCATCGCGGACCAGACCCGCATTTTCAACAACCGGGTAAGCAGCTACATGAACGAAAATGACATCACCCGTTCCCAGGCCATCGCCCGCACACGCCAGTCTGTGGCCGATCCCGGCAGCAGCGAGCACCACACCGGCCTTGCCTTCGACCTGAACGTGCCGGGCGAATCCTTCGGCGATACGGCGCAATACCTGTGGCTGAAATCGCATTGCTGGGATTACGGTTTCATCATGCGCTACACCGATGAAAAATCCGACATCACCGGCATCATCGGCGAGGAATGGCACGTCCGCTATGTGGGGAGAGAGCACAGCCTGAAAATGCGGGACATGGATATGTGCCTGGAAGAATACGTGGAATGGCTCAAAAAGCAGTGATGCGTACAGTTTTCTGAACACTGCAATCTGAACGCTGCGCCTTGCGCAAAGGGAGGACCGATCTTGGAACAGAAGAAGTGGGCTTTGGACGCCCGGCAGGCGGCATATCAACTGTCGGTACTGTCCCCGGAGGAAAAAAACACGGCGCTGAAGAAGATTCAGGAAGCGCTGAAAAAACATCAGGAAAATATTTTTGCCCAGAACACGCTGGACATGGCCCGGGCCGAAGAAGAACACCTGGCCATGCCGCTTCTGAAACGCCTGAAATTTGACCAGGCGAAGCTGGATGACGTCCTGGCCGGGCTGGATTCCCTGATTGCCCTGCCCGATCCCGCAGGCAGGGTGACCCTTGCCCGCGAACTGACGCCGGGCCTGAACCTGTACCGGGTCAGCTGTCCCATTGGCGTGATCGGCGTGGTGTTTGAATCAAGGCCCGACGCGCTGGTACAAATCGCGGGCCTGTGCCTTAAAAGCGGCAACGCCGCGCTGCTGAAGGGCGGGCGCGAGGCCCTGCGCACCAACCGGGCGTTAATGGAAGCCATGCAGGAGGGTACGAAGGATCTCCTGCCCAGCGGCTGGGCCGCCTTATTGGAAACCCGGGACGACGTGAACGACATGCTGAACCAGGATGAATCCATCGACTTGATCATCCCCCGGGGCAGCAACGCCTTTGTGCGTTACATCATGGAGCACACGACGATCCCGGTCATGGGCCACGCGGAGGGCCTTTGCCATACCTACGTGGACGCTTCCGCCGACATCGCCATGGCGGTCAAAGTGGTCGTTGACGCCAAGACCCAGGCGCTGGCCGTTTGCAACGCCACCGAAACCCTGCTCATTCATAAAAGCATTGCCGGCGCTTTCCTGCCGATATGCGCTGAAGCGCTGGAAGCAAAGGGCGTGGAATTGCGCGGCGACGCGCGGACGCGGGCAATCATCTCCTGTGAGCCCGCCACAGAAGCGGATTGGGACACGGAATACCTGGACGCCATCCTGTCCATCAAAATCGTGGACTCCCTTGAAGAGGCCATCGCCCACATCAACCGCCACGGCTCCCATCACACCGACGCCATCCTCGCGCAGGACGCGGCCGCGCAGCAGCGTTTCCTCTCGGGAGTGGACAGCGCGGGCGTATATGTGAACTGCTCCACCCGCTTCGCAGATGGCTTCCGATACGGCTTTGGCGCGGAGGTCGGCATCGCCACCGGCAAGCTCCATGCCCGGGGCCCTGTGGGATTGGATGGGCTTTGCACATACAAGTATCAGCTCATCGGCTCCGGCCAGACCGTGGAGGAAACCGTCAACGGCACGATTGCTTACACGCATAAAGACCTATCGCTGCAATGATCACAGCTTGATCCACGGACATTCAAAATTTGCGTCATACTAAAAATGCGCCTTCCCAGGACAATTCATCCTGTGAAGGCGCATCTGTTTTATCCGGCTTTATTTTGCTTCCCGCTTGTTGAAGATCACGTTGATGATGATGCCCAGGATCAGGCCGGTGGCAATGGAGGAGATGGTGATGTGGGAGAAGTTCAGTGTCAGGCCGCCAATGCCGGGCACCAGGATGGCCGCCACCACGAACAGGTTGCGGTTGTCGTTCAGGTCCACGGGCTGGAGCATCTTGAGGCCGGATACCGCGATGAAGCCGTACAGCGCGATGCACACGCCGCCCACGATGCAGGAGGGGATGGAATTCACGAAGCACACGAAGGGATCAAAGAAGCTGAGAATGATGCAGTAAACCGCGGCGATGGCGATGGTGCTGATGGAAGCGTTGCCGGTGATGGCCACACAGCCCACGGATTCGCCGTAGGTGGTGTTGGGGCATCCGCCGAAGAAGGAGCCGATGATGGAGCCTACGCCGTCGCCGATCAGGGTGCGGTCCAGGCCGGGATCAGTGATGAGGTCGCGCCCGATGATGGTGCTCAGGTTCTTATGGTCGGCGATATGTTCAGCCAGGGTCACGAACGCAACGGGGGCGAACAGCACCAGCAGGCTGATGACGTCCGCAACGGAACCGATTGTATTGGTCGCTTCGGGATACGCTCCAAAGATGCCCAGGAAGGTGAAGCGCGGCACCTTGAAGATCTGCATGTTGTCAAAGGCGGCCAGGTTCACCAGCTTCAGGGCGTCGATGCCGGCGGCGTTGCCGATGAAGGTGAAAATCAAGGCTACCACGTAAGCGCCCAGGATACCGATGATGAAGGGGATCATCCGCATTCCCTTACCGCCTTTCGTGGAGGCAAACACGGTGATGATGAAAGCGATGACGCCCACCAGGATGGCCACCAGGTTATAGGTGCCCGCGGCGGTGTTGTTCAGGTTGTTCACCGCACTGCCGCAAAGAGAAAGACCGATCAGCGCCACGGTGGGGCCGATGACCACAGGGGGCAGGAGCCGATTGACCCATTCGGAGCCGGTCTTTTTGATGATCAGGGCAATGATGACATATACCAGGCCGGCGAATAACGCGCCCAGAAAGATGCCCAGGAAACCGAAGGAAACCGCGCCAACCAAGGGGCTGATGAACGCGAAGCTGCTGCCCAGGAACACGGGGCTCTTTCTCTTGGTCGCGATAAAGAGATAGAACAGCGTGCCGAAGCCCGCGCCGCACAGCGCGGCAGGCTGGCTCATATATGTTCCGGTACCGTCCACCAGAATGGGCACCAGCAATGTGGCGGCCATGATGGCGAGCAGCTGCTGGAAAGCGTAGACCAGGTTCTTTTTGATGGGTGGTTTGTCCGCGATGTCGTACACCAGTTTCATCGGTAATGTTCCCCCTGTCAAGTATTTATATCAACGCTTTCGCGTTAATACCGCGTTCGTTCATCTCAGAAAAAAAGGAGCCTGCCCGATACAGGCAGACCCGAACCGCGCGTTTATCCGCGCGTGCAAAAGCGTTCCATCGTCTCTTGCCGGTCTCTCTGTACCGCCTTAAAGATGAACCTTGCAAAGTATAACCGTTTTTTGATCCCTTGTCAATGGGGTTTTCGGAATAATTCTGGCGGATTTCGGAATAATTGTTACCATTCTCATATTTGGGGGGAAACCATTCTTTGCTTTCCGGGGCTGCCGCCCGGCCTGCGCTGAAAACAGTCCACGGGTGAACGGTGATACGATATTCGTAACAAGGAGCCACAATTCCTTCCGGTAGTCATCCATCCTGCCAGCCTGTAAATACGCATCCTTTAGCATCAGATGATAGTCCCGGACAAAGCCGGGAGCGTCTTTCGTATCCAGAAGGATGGATTCTTTCAGTACGTCGATCAGCGCGTCCCATTGCCGGTTCTTTTTGCATTCCTCCATATATGCTTTCCGAATGAAGGGATATGCCCAATATTATTTGGTGAAGGCATCCAATTCAGCCTGCGATCGCTTCATTTGGATCATCAGGGTTTGAATCTGCCGGATATAATGCTCTGCATGATACTTTGAAGTCCAATCTTTGGCATCCTGATTCACCGCATCTAAGTACATTTGATAGAGAGATAGCTTCTGTTTTAAATATTCAGGCTTTTCAAACCTTGCCATCAGGATGTCTTCATATGGCAATGCGCGTCTCTGATTTCAAAGCCTTCTTGCCACGGCAGCGGCTTCTGGTTAATTACAACCCTTTTACGAAACGCTTCTGCTGTCAGGGTGTCCGCAGATTTCAGTTCAAACAGGCTGCCCTCAAAAATCACCTGTCCACCCTGTGATCCGGCCATCGGTCCAAGCACAATGATATGTGCCTGATCGTGTGATAATCGGAAAGCAGAATCAGAGCGATAAAAAGCAGATGGAACCGAATGAAAACTTCTTAAAATACTTTCCAGAAGTAGATCTGCCAGAAGAAAGATATGATTCAAAGCCGCGCTGTCCGGCGCTGTGCTGCTGAAGAACCAGGAGGGTATTTTGCCGCTCCGGGAGGACGAGCCGGTTGCCGTCATTGGATACATGGCGCAATCCCTGCGCTATCAAGGCGCGGGCTCCAGCCACATCAATCCGACCCGCTTAAGCCAGCCCCTGGATTTTTTGCCCGGTGTTTCCTATGCCCCGGGCTGTGACGAGCGGGGCGATACCACGGACGCGCTGATTGCCGAAGCGGTCAGGGCAGCGAAAGCGGCAAAAACCGCGGTTGTGTTCGCGGGCTTGCCCGGACGGTATGAATCCGAAGGCTTCGACAGGGAAAGCATGGCCCTGCCAGAAGGCCATAACCGGCTGATCCAGGCTGTTTCCGCCGCAAATCCCAACACCGTGGTGGTGCTGCTTTGCGGCGCACCGGTGGAATGTCCCTGGGCGGATCAGGTCAAGGCCATCCTTTATATGGGCCTGCCCGGTCAGGCAGGGGGCGAAGCCATTGCGGATCTGCTGTACGGCCGGGCTACTCCCTCCGGCAAGCTGGCGGAAACCTGGCCCCTGCGATACGAGGACTGCATTTCCTCGCCGTATTACGGAAAGACAAAAGATGCCCTGTACATGGAGGGCATATACGTGGGCTACCGGTATTATGACAAGGCCGGGAAAGACGTCCGCTGGCCCTTCGGCTATGGGTTGAGCTATACGAAGTTTGGTTATACTGATCTTCGAGTGGACGGAAATACCGTAACAGTGACGATTCAGAATATTGGTAACCGCATCGGAGCGGAAATCGTCCAGCTCTATGTGGAAGCGCCACAGAATGGCCTGCACTGCCCTGTGCGGGAACTGAAAGGCTTTCAGAAGGTAAGTCTCACCCCAGGTGAAAAGAAAACCGTGCAGTTCACCCTGACGGACCGGGACTTTTCCGTCTGGCAGGACGGATGGAAGGTTCCGGTCGGCGATTATACAATTTGCGTGGAGTCCAGCAGCCGCGATCTTCCCCTGCGGCAGACGATCCATGTGAACGGTACTGCCCTTCCCGTTCCTCCCTGGCAGCATGGGAGCTTCTATGAAACCTGTGCAGGCGCTCCCACCCAAGCCCTGCTGGAAGCTGCCATGGGCAGGCCCTATACCCCCGAAGTGTTGAAAAAGGGCTCCTTCACCATGGACAACACTGTGGAGGAAATGAAGGATTTTTCCCTCGTCATGAAGATCATGTACAAAGCCGTGGAGAAAACCATCGCCAAAGGTTTCGGCGGCAAGGCGGACTATGATAATCCGGAGTTCCGGATGATGATGGCCGCAAGCGCCGGAAGCTCCCTGCGAAGCATGCAAACCTCCGGCGGGCTCCGGGACGGCATCATGCAGGGTATACTGGACATGGCAAACGGGCACTTCTTCCGCGGAATCGTGAGAATGATCAGGGGGTAAGCTGATTTCAAATACCGTGAACAGGCAGACAAATCGTATGAACGCCATGAGATCACGTTCAGGAATCTGCCGGAATTCAATCCATTCACCATCAAGCATGGCATTCAGGGGATTTTGAATTTCCTGAACCATGTCCCGTCACTCAGTTGGGACGACGATACGCTGTACTGATTCCAGAAAAAACCGAAACCCAAATAGAGAGGAACAGAATTATCTTTTTAATGTTCTCTTTTGGCAATCGGTATTCAGGAATAACAGAAGTTCACCATGAATACCATGACTTTCTATAGAGTTACACCTCCACCTCCGACCCATCCCTGAACGTGAACACCATATTATTATCACCAACAGTCATATAGTTCAGCAGACCGCACCAAAGTTCAGGATTGAATGCTTCCACCCTCCCGTCCTGTTTCTTCAGCAGACGCATTCCAGTAACTTATCCCGAAGCGCTTGAATCTCCGCTTTCGTCACGCACAGCGCGTCGGTGATGTACCCCCGTAAATTCGTCTGTTACCGGCTGGCCGCGTCCGCGTCCTTTTCTACGCCTTCCCCGTAGATGGAGGCGAAATCGTCCCGCATGGAGATGGTTCCGATGCCTTGCGCGCTGTAACCTTCAATCTTAGCCTGAGCGCTTTCATAGTTGCCCCATTCCCGTGTTTCGTCATCAGCAAGGACAATATAGGCAAGGGCAGGGTAGGGATTATCCGTCACCACATATGCACACATGGCCACATCCCCGGAGCTGTTGCCGAAGGCCAGCACCGGCTGCCGGCCGATCTCCCGCACGATGGCGTCCACCTTGGACATTTTGGCGTTCTCGCCGTAATAAGTGCCGTCGAACACCACCTTGTCCGTGGCCTGGAAGGTGTAATCCCCGTCGGCGGTATCGCCCTGGCCCGTGGCGGTGTAGCCGTATTCCGTGCCGATGACGTTCGCGGGGGCAATGCCCAGTGTATCCTTCACGATGGCGCGGACGATGTTGCGCTCGGTGGCGGTGACGATGTAGATGGTGAAATCATTGTCTCGCAGGTAGTCCACCAGCTCCACCATGGGCCGGTAGAAGGCTTCGCCCCGGGTCATGCCGGTGAAGCCCTCCGCCGGGGAATCCATGAAACCCTTCACATACTCCCCAAGCTCGGCGGGGGTCATGCCCGCATAGGCAATGGCGGCGGCGGCAGCCTGCCGGGTGCTGATGCCCGAGGGCTTTTCCTGCCATTTGGTGTCCACGATCTCCTGAGCCACGGCCAGCACGTCCGCCGTGGGCGTGTAAACGGGATTGTTCAGGACATAGTCCACAAATACCATGTATTCAAAGCACCGGGGATAGGTTTCGCACATGAGGGTACCGTCCAGATCGAACACGGCGATGCGGTCCTCCACGGGAATATATGACCCGCTCCATTCATCGGTGACGGCGGCGACGTAATCCACCAGGGCGGTTCTGGCTTCCGCATCGATCCTCCAGGAACCTAAGGTCAGATAGGATTGATCCACAATGTACCGGAAGACAGACAGTGCCGTCTCATACCCCATATAATCGTATTTGTTCGCCGCGTCGTCCAAGTATTTCACCAGGGCGGCTTCGGGATGGAATTGGAGGCCCACGGCGAAGGTCTTGTCGGTTCTTTCCACCGCTTCGATCATTTTGACGCCGTTTGTTTCCGTGTAACCGGTCACGGTTAGCCGGGTATTGTCTACGTTCCTGATCGCCTGATGATGCCAGGAGGGACAGCCAGAGAGGGACAGAGCGCCGATCATGTCATAGAGATAAGAACCTCGCTCAATCTCAACGATATGGGATGCGTAATCCCGGTAGGATTCGGGAGCGGCCTTCTGGTTGCGGTGGGTATAGTCATAATCGATGCCCTGGTTCTCAAACCAAGTGGGAATGTCCTGAATGACCTCCCCGCCGGAGATGACGCCGAGCATCTGCGCGCCGCGGCAAAAACCCATCAGGGGAATATCCATGTCCAGGCAGTAGGCCATGCTCAGATAGTCGGAAACGTCCCGCTCGGCGTTGTAGTCGATTTCCGCTTCAATGCCGTGCCATGCCTCAGGCGAATAATACAGGGTGGGGCTGATATCCTCGCCGCCCGTGAACAGCACGATGCTCACGTTCCCCACGGCTTCCGCAGCGTTGGAGCCGTGCCAGGAGTTGCATTTCACATACTTAGCGGCATCTTCGTCCAGCATCCCGATCTCCGTTTTACCTTCTGTCAGGATGCCTGCTGAATCATAGCTTAAGTCAGATGAAAGCACCTGATCCAGCATCACCCATTCGCCGCCCGCCGCTTCCACGGCGCGGCACACGTTGGTAAAGAATTCCGAATCCGTATCGGCCCGCCAGGCGATGCCGACCACGGTTTTTTGAGACACCTCAGCCAGCGTAACGCCGCTCGCGCTCACCAGCAGAACGAATCCTAAAAGCAGAGAAAAAATCTTTTTCATTTTCCTGATCCTCCAGTTTTTTTTGATTGATGCTTCTTGTTTTTTCCCGCCGCAGTAATCCATGGTGTTTTCATTTTCTTCAATCAGCACCGTATTCTGGTTCAGGGCTTTGATGACATCATCCGCCGCCTTATCAAAATGTCCATAAATTGATTCCCAGGGCTTCATCTTTCTGTCGTTTCACCTCTCCGTCCAGAACGGTAACGAACATTTCGCAGGTCGCCCCAACCCGCATTTCAAGCACATGGCCCCCATGGACGGCATGATGCTGATCCGCCAGCAACCCGTGAAGATGAATATATGGTTTTCCTTCCATAGCGGTGATATTGCCGTTCAGGCTGATAATCTCCATAAATTCATTGATTTCTTCCGGGTAATATTCTTTTTTCTGTAGATCGTATACGCCGAGCACGGCATGGTCCGTTGCGCCGATAGCTTCCACCCGGCCCAAACGAATACCCGCTTCTTCACACAACTTTTTCAGGCTTTCGATGATGTCCTCGCCCAAATCAATCCGTACCATATAGGTGTTTCCAAACTGCTGATACCGCATTGTGATTCCTCCTTTTTTCTTATGAGCCTTTGAATCGCGTCATTCGTCGAGCAGATTCTCGCCGATGATAAAGTTGGCAAAGCCGTAGCCTTCCTCATAATTCATCCACGTGTCTTCCATGCCGGCTTCGTCCAGGTTCACTTTTGCGGTGAAATCAGCCGTCTCCGCGTCCTTCAATTCCGTATACTCGGCGATGAAACTCTCCCAGCCCTTGGGCTGCAAAACCTTCACGAAGCTGACGATGGCCTGGAAAGCCAGGTCGTCCAGCCCGCCGTATTCACTGATGGTAACGTACACGCCGTCTTTCGTGGCGATGCCGAACACTTTGACCTTGCCATAGGAGAGGCTGATCATTTCGTAATCTTCTCCCAGCAGCGGCTTCCAGCCTTCCTCCAGCAAATATGCTTCACTGATCGCCAGGCCGTCCATGGCGTCTAAATCGTATTCGTAGGGCCCGGCGATATTGACGCTCACCTTCTTTTCGCCATCGCTCTCGTCATAGGTCAGGTATTTGCCCTGCAATTCCGACAGGGCGTTGATGTAGCCAAGGAACAAATCGGTTTTA
>JAFZOG010000001.1 GCA_017550745.1 Clostridia bacterium
ACGGAGTCGAAAGATCTGTAGGTTGGCTTAACGATTCACTGACAGATCCCTCGGCTATGCCTCGCCTCTGGCTCGGCTTCGCTCGGGATGACATCGTAGGGTTGTAGCTTGATGGATCATTTCCCTATCAATTCGTGAAGAGCCCAAAAAAAGACCCGGCTTTTCATGCCAGGAAAAACCCCAGGATCAGGCAAAGCTGCCCGGGGACGTAGGTGAACCAGATCAGGTCCGAAACATGTTTTCCCTTGCCAAACCCGTATTTATGGGCCAGCAGGATGGCGTCCGAAAGGAAAAACAGCACGGCCCCCACGGCGTTGGGCAGGAATCTGATGCCCAGCTGCGCAAACAGGCAAACAGCCGCCCCCGCGTGGACGGAGACTGCCAGCAAATAGAAAAAAGCCGCGGAAAAAAAGCCCAGGGAGGGACGGGAAGCGGCGCGGAAATAAAACACGATCCCATGCAGAACAGTCATTGCCGCGAAGGCGGAGAAGGGGGCCCAAAAATGCGGAAGGAGCGAAGCGGCATCCGGCCCGGAGGCCGTTATCAGCGCAAGGATATAGAGGATGTGGGCCGCAAAAAAGATCAGCCCGCCTTTTGTCAGCCTGTTTTTCACCGGTGAAAACAGCTTTGGATACCCCGCCAGCACACCGTCGCCCAGGGTGCTCAACGCCATGGCCGACGCCGCAAGCCAGCAGCAGGGTTTGCGGGACAGCAGCGCCAGCGCCAGGGCGAGGACGGCCAGGCCGGCCGAAGAAACCAGCTTCTTCTGGTTCGTCCACCACACGGATTCAGATCCTCCCTTGAAAGAGTCATGTCAGCTGGGCTTCTTTTGCGTCTTGCGTCATCTTAAGGACCAGCTCCCCGCCCCGCATAAAATCGCGCACGGAGAAGCAGAGCGTATCCAGCGTTCTTCCGTTCAGCGCCGCATGCTTCACATAGATGCCCCTGCCCTGTTTTTTGATGCGGAATGCATTTCCGCTGCCCAGGCGCAGCGTCGCTTCCACTACGCGGGGCGAGCCGATCACCATCAGATCCTGCCCGCTGACGGGAAAAACCCCCAGCGCGTTCCACAGGTAGCAGGAGCAAAGGCCGCCGCTGTCGTTGTTGCCCGGCACGCCGCCCCGGCCTTCCGCGAACATAAAGGTGAGGCCCGCGTGCACCACCTCGCTCAGGCGGTCGTGCCGTCCCGCGAAATGGTACACATAGGGGGATTCCATATCCGTTTCATTATTGAAGCCCTCAAAGCAGCAGGCGGAATCATCCTGCGAAAAGCCAAAGAACCGGTCGGCCAGCCCGGCAAAGCGTTCAGGCCCGCCCGCCATGGCGATGCGCGCGGGCATATCGTGCATGAGCCGGAAGGAATAGTTCCATTTGGTGCCTTCATAGAACTTTTCGCCGTCCCTGAGCAGCCCGGTATCCTTGTCGATCACGTTCACCCACAGCGCGGCAACCTGCTCAAACCGCTCTGCCGCTTCCGTTTCTCCCATTTCCCGCGCCATCTTCGCGCAGGCGGCGCAGGCGTCCGTGATATCGATGATAAAAGCCTTGTGCCGGGCGTTTTCGGCATCCCGGGCATACAGGTCAAAGCGGCCGTGGACGAAGGTGTCGTCCAGCATGAGCCGCAGCGCCCTTTTTTTGTCCATTTCCACGCCCCGGCAGTAAGCGTCAGCGATGGCGTGCTCGGCCAGCATGCGCGCCTGCCCGGTGCTGATGCTTTCATAGTCTCCGCACATCATCAGGGTATGCGGCATCTTGCGGGTGGCCTCGGCCACGTTCAGCATGGTTTCCACCACGCGGCGGGCCATGTCCGGGTAAAGCGAATCGATGAGGGGCAGCTGGGTTTTGTACTGGTCCCAAATCGTGGCAAACTCCAATACAAATTCCCCGCCGCCGTACAGAAAGCTTTCCCCGCTGAAATCGCAGGGTTTCACCAGGGAATGGTAGAAATTGGAATAGAAAATGCGGTGATCCCGTTCCTCCTCAAATTGCGCGTCAATGCGGGAAAGGGCTTCGTTCCATTGGTCATAGGCGCGCTTTCGGGCTTCGTCGAAGGAAAGGGGGTTGGAAAGCGCGTCCTGCCGGGCGATGTCCATGGATTTGGGAGACAGGCCCAGGGTAACGGACACGTTCCTTTGGGCGTCAAACACGATGCCGAAGCGGTGTCCCGGCTCCAGGCGCAGTTCTTTTTCGGCCCTTTCCCGGTCGTCTGCCCACAGGCGCAGGGGCGTTCTCTGGCCTTCCGCACGGATATAAAAATACACGGGCAAATGGTGCAGCTCCACGCAGGCCGCGGCCTCGCAATCGGATATCAGCGTCAAAACCGCCCTGCCCGCCTGAGTGTGCAGATGGCCCCCATCCTCATACAGGCCGTCGTTGGAAAAATCCACGCTGATACAGCCTTCATCATGGGGGAAGGTGATGCGGTGCAGGGCCGCGCGCCGGGTGACGGTCACCTCGCACTCCGCGCCGGAAAAAGAATCCCGGCAGGCATAATAGCCCGGGCATGCGCGCTCATGGTCGAAATCCCGGGGCAGGGCGGCGGAGGACAGCGGGCCGATGAAGGGAGAGAGCACGGCGTAATTGTAAAACGTGTCGATATCGCCCGTGCCGTCGTTCTGCAAATGGGACATGCCCCTGAACTTGTTGCGGTCATAGAGCTTGGGGATTTCGCCGTGGGTGTTGTATTTCAGCCTTCCGTAGCCCGACGAGTACCCGCCGCTGTAGCACCCTGCCGTCAGCCGCCCGAAGGGCAGCGCGGCGGCGGGGGTATTGTTGCCGCAGCGGCCCTTGATCAGCCGCCATGCCGCCGCCAGGCCCTCCGGCTTTGGCAGGTTGATTTCGTCCACTCCCTGAAATACGTCCACATACCGGCAATAGTCCTTCATCGAAACGGTCCTTTCATTCAAAGTCCTTCACAAACACCATTTCCGTGCGGATATTCCAGGGATCCTCCTTGGACACGTCAAAGAGCCGCCCGCCCCGCAGGCGTTCCCGGTCATGGCCGGGATCGTTGTCCCGCGTGCCATAGCCCTCGTACCCGATGCTGCCGTCAAATCCCATGCGGATGCCGCAGTAAATGCCGTCAAAGGTGTTGATGTGGTCGTGGCCCGCGAAGATGGCCTTTACATCGCCCCGCTGGAACGCGGCGGCAAATATGCCGGAATTGATTTCAGAGGTGCTGAGCCGTTCGTTGTATTCCCCCCGAAGCTGCGTGCGGCCCGCGTTCAGCAGCATGCCGTGGAATTCGATCAGGGGAACGTGGAACATCATCAGGGAGGGGATCTTGCGGCCGCACAGCTTTTCCAGCGCTATAGACGTGTTCCAGTACCACATCACCTGCTCGAACCGGATAAAATCGTAGTCCGAGTAGGATACGATGGGGCTTGGCATCATCACGTCCCAGTACAGGTCGCCGGGATAGGAAAGGGGAACGGTCATGGTCCTGAAATCCTGCTGGGAATCGATGCCCCATACGCCGAACACCGGATCATCGTTTTCGTCCAGGATGGGCAGGAAATAGTTTCCGGCGCCGGGCAGCTCCTCCGGCCCGGCTTTGGACACGCAAAAAGGATACCGTTCGTACGCGGCTTCCTGGTAATCTTTCGACACCTCCGGCGTCTGGTCGTGATTGCCAAACACGTGGGCCCAGGGAATACGCCTGGTTTCCATCGGCGAGGCCAGCTCCTCAAGCTGCTCTTCAAACACCTCCTTGCTGGTAAAATTGGAAACGTTGTCGCCGTTCAAAAGCACCAAATCGGGCTTTGTTCCGTCGATCAGGGTTTCCATGGCGCGGATGGTACGGTTGGACGTATTGGGTTTATGGTGGGCGTCGCTCATCATCAGGATACGGTAACCGCCGTCTTCCCGAAAATGCAGGGGATGCTTGGTTTGAAATTCCTCTGGCAGCTGCATGGACGTGCTTCCTTTCCGCCGGATCACCGGCTTATACTATTCGCGTTCTAAAAACTTATCAGATTTCGGATGGATTTTCCGCCTTGGCTAAGCTGAGCGAAGGGAGGCGTAGCAACGCTACGTTGACCGGAGCAGCGCGGGGCGACCAAAGCAACGCCAGGGCGGAAAAGACGCCGAAAGATGGTAAGTTTTTAGGAAGAAGAATAGTATTGCATGCAGAAGGGGGCCGCCTGCGCGACGGCCCCATGGAAACGAGGGAAGGGATTTCTCAGCGGGAATGGTACCATTCGTTGGCTTCTTCGGTAATCTTGGCGCCTCCCATATCGTTCCACTGCTTTACGAAATCGTCAAAGGCTTCCACAGGCTTTTCGCCGGTGATGATCTGCACATAGGTGGTCTTGCGCAGGGTGTCCAGGCTCTCCCAATACTGGGGCATGGAAGCGGTGGTGATGGGCAGCAGGGTGTTGGAGTAGCCGCCGGTACGGAACTGGGGCAGGCTCTTTCCCCAGTTATACTGGGCAGGCTTCACTTCCATGGCGAAGAAGGGATTCTGAAGGGTGTTGAACATATTGGTGTGGCTGCCCTCATCGGCGCGCTCATGGCCTTCCTTGGCGATGTAGCCCAGCAGCTCGTCATAATCGTACTGATCCGTTTCCAGATCCCACAGCCAGATCTTCAGCCAGGTATCGAAATCGGAACCGATGGTGTTGATGATCTCCAGGATGCGGGCCACCTTGGCGGGCTGATCGGCCAGCTTGTAGCTGAACACAATGGCTTCGTCGGTGGTCAGGCCCCAGCTTTCGCCGCCCTGCTTGCCGTCCGGGCCGGTGGGGTTGTAGCCGATGATCATCTTATCGTAGCCCACAGTGGCCGCGAAGGTACGCATGGTGCGGCCATACTGGAAGTTTCCGCCTTCGCCGGTTTCTTCGTTCTTGGGGCCGTCGAAGTCGGGAGCCAGGTGATAGTAAGCGCCGGAGGAGGAGAAGCCGATCTGGCCGTTTTCAAAGGGAACGGACAGGGCCCAGTAGCCGCCCTGGTTTTCGCCGGTGATGAATTCGGGATCGATCAGCGCGTCCTTGTACCACTTGGCCAGCAGGGTCAGCGCGTCCTTCATGCCGGGATAGACGCCGCCGTACACCAGGTTGCCTTCGCCGTCGTCCACCCAGCGGTCCGGCAGCGCGCCGAAAGCGCCGAAGATGGGGTTCATGCCGGTCAGGCTCAGGGCGTAGGTGTCCTTGACGCCGTTGCCGTCCGGGTCTTCATTGGCGAACTTGTAGAACACTTCCTCGCATTCTTCCAGGGTCATGGGTACCTTGCCGTCCGTATAGCCGGCCTTCTCCAGCCAGTCGGAGCGCCAGAAAGGCGCGTAGTTGAAGTAACCGTCGCCGTTCACGCGGGGCAGGCCGTAGTTTTTGCCGTTATAGGATACATTGCTGAAGCAGCCGGGATCGTATTCCAGAAGCCAGGCATAGCTTTCCGGCATGCACTGCTGAATCACTTCCAGGGGCAGCTCCATCGCCACGCCCTGCTTGATCCATTTGGAGAACTGCTGGGCGTTCTGCAGCATGAACACGTCGGGAACCTCGCCGCCGGCGATGCGCGCGGTGAGCAGTTCGTCATAGTTTTCACGTTCCAGGAACCAAACGTCCAAATCCACATTGAACTTTTCTTCCAGCCAGGCAACGATCGTGTCGCCCTCGGCGATGGCGTCGGTGTCGTGGCCGGCCAGCCAGGCAATGGTGATTTTCTCGTCCGGGTTGGACACGTATTTGCTCAGATCCACCTGGGCCAGCGCGCTTCCCGCGCAGCTGAGGCAAAGGACCAGAGCCAGGAGCAGGGCAATACCTTTTTTCATGGGGATACCTCCTTTATTTTTTCAGGGTCATCACCCTGATTGGGTACGGCGGCATGTTTATCCCTTCAAAGAGCCGATGAGCACGCCCTTGACGAAGTACTTCTGCAGGAAGGGATAAACGCAGATGATGGGAATGGTGGCCAGCATGATGGAGGCGGCGCGCAGCGTCACGATATCCGTATCGGTGGCATTGGCAACGGCCTCGCTGGCCGCGGTCATTTCTTTGGAATCCGTCAGGATGATGCGGCGCAGCACCACCTGCAGCACGAATTTTTTAGGGTTCGTGATATACAGCAGGCAATTGAAATAGGCGTTCCAGTTGCTCACGATGACCCACAGGCTGATGGTGGCCAGGATGGGGCCGCTGAGGGGCAGCATGATCCGCCACAGCACCTGCCAGCTGTTGGCCCCGTCGATGGTGGCGGCTTCCTCCAGGTCATTGGGCAGGGTCATGAAATAATTGCGGGCGATGATCACGTGGGAAGTGCTGATGCAGTGGGGCAGCACGATGGCGAAAAAGGAATTGCGCATGTGCAGCGTATTATTCACCAGCAGGTAAGTGGGGATCATCCCGCCCGATATGAACATGGTCACCAGGATCAGGCTGGTGAACAGCCCGCGCAGGGGCAGATCCTTCTTGGACAGCGGATAAGCCGCCAGCACAACGCCGGTGATGGACAGCGCCCAGCCCATAGCGACCACGATGAGGGTGTTTTTATATCCGCTCCACAGGAAGCTGGCGCTGAGCATATGGCGGTAGGCGTCGGTGGAAAACTCCACCGGCCACAGCCTGAACCCTGCCGCGGACGCGAAATTGGGCGAGGTAAAGGAATTGACCAGCACGTGCCAATAGGGATAAACGAAGGTGATGCTGAGCAAAGCGAAAAACAGGATCAGAAACGCCTGGAAAACCGGTTCGCCCTTGCTTTCATAGATCCGTTTTCTATGCTTCGGGCGCGGCGCGGGGACGCTGCTCATGTTCCTTCCTCCTTTCCTTACCACAATCCGTATTCGTTGATGCGTTTGGAGAAGTAATTGGCGCTGAGCACCAGCACCAGGGAAATCAGGTTCCGGAACAGCTCCACCGCGGTGGCGTAGCCATAATCCAGGTTTTTCACGCCCTGGCGGTAGATAAACGTGCCCAGCACGTCGCCCACGCCCAGCACAGCGTCGTTGAGCAGGTTAAAGATCTGGTCAAAGTCGTCCTCCACCAGGCTGCCCATGGCAAGGATCAGCATAATGGTCACCACCGGCGTGATGCCGGGCAGGGTCACATGCCAGATGCGGGCCCAGCGGCCGCAGCCGTCCACCCGCGCCGCGTCGTACAATTCTTCATTGACGCCGCCAAGGGCGGCCAAATATACGATGGAGCCCCAGCCCACGCCTTTCCAGATGCCGGTCACCACCAGCGTGCCCTGGAAGTACTTGGGATCGCCCAGGAAATAGATGCTTTCCATTCCCATGGATTTAAGCAGGGTATTGATGGGGCCCCGGGTGGGCGACAGGATGACCATGAAAATGCCCGTCAGGATCACCCAGGAAATGAAATGGGGCAGATAACTCAGGGACTGCACCACCCGCTTGTATTTCTGGGCCCGCAGTTCATTGAGCATCAGGGCCAGAATGATGGGCGCGGGAAAGCCGAACACGAATTTCAGCGCGGCGATGGTGATGGTGTTCCGAAATACGTTCCAGAAATTATAGCTGTTAAACAGCCTGTCAAAATTCTGGAAGCCGATCCAGGGACTGCCCGTGATGCCCTTGAGCAGCTGAAATTCCTTGAATGCCAGGGTGACGCCGTACAGGGGGCCGTATTTGAACAAAAGATACCAGCAAATCACCGGCACGATCATGCACAGATGCAGCTTATGCTTCCTGACCCGGCGCAGGAAGGAACGCCTTTTTTTGAGCCGGGCCGTATTTTGCAAAGCCGTCACGGCCATCGCCCCCTTTCCGCGGAATTCCGCTTGCTGTTTTCATCTTCTCTGAACCGAAAAAACGGAGGAATGATCTGGGCGCAGCCTCTCTTTCAGGAAGGAGGCTTCGGATGCGGTCTGTCCTTTAGACCCTCTTGCCAAAAAAGCAGAAAGGGCTTTTCAATTTTCATGCCAATGAACAAAAACCAACGGCTGATTCCTCTGCCAGCATAGCAAGCGCGGCGGAGAAATGCAAGTGAAAACATCTGATTTCCATACCAATTTTATGATATTTTGTCAATATTATTCCCAGATAATACATTTCTGAATGCTCATTTTTTTGATTTCATCACCATTTTCCTGATATCGCCTTTACAGGAGCAGCCGGTTGTTATATGATGAAAACAAATCAAAAAAACCGCTCGGGCGGAAAGGCGGTAACGCTCCATGGTGAAATATCAGCATTTTGATCCCCGCCGCATGGCGGAGCTGGCCCACCATTATCTCACCAGCATGGTGGATGAAAAAAACGGATATCTTCCCTATTGGCTGATTCTGCCCAATCAGAAGCCGGCGGAGGCCGCCCACTGCCGGGTGGACGACGCGGAACTGGTGGGCTCCTGGTATGAAGGGCTGGACAGCGCCATGCAGGTGCTGGAAACGGAAGAAGGCAAGGAAGTGCTGGCGGGGTTTGAAGCCTTTCTGCGGAGCGCCTGGGGCCCGATGGGGCTCAGGTATCACAATCCCTATCCCTGGACGCATACCATGCACGCTTCCTTTCATGAAATGGGCTATATACTCCCCGCCCTGAACCGCATCCTGCGGAAAAACCCCGGCGACAAAGAAATGGAAGAAAGGATCTCTGGGCTGGTGCTGGGCATGCGGTCCCTGGTGATCGAACGCAGGGTGCGCACCTTCTGGTCCGGCGATTCCCCGGAGGAAAAGCCTGTCTACGAGTTTCCCAACGACGTGTACCTGCTGGAGGGCGGCTTTGATCTGTCCCGCCACACGGGACGGGGGGAGCAGCCGATCCGCAACGCCGTGGTGATCCCCGCGCTGATGGCCCGGGCCCGGGAATGGGGGGACGAGGCAGCGCTGGATCTGGCCCAGGGCCTGGCGAACCAATTGCTGGGGCCCTCCCGTTATTTCAATTATCAATATGCTTTTTTCGGCCACGTGCATTCCGCCGTATGGGTCGCCAGCGGCCTTTGCGATCTGACCGACGCCACGGGCGATGCGGAGTATCTCCGGGCGGCGAAAGGCATTTACGATTATGTGCGCTCCATTTCCTCTTCCTTCGGCTGGGTGCCGGAATACGCCCAATGGCATCCCATGCGGGAGGAGCACTGCGAAACCTGCGGCCTGAAGGATATGCTGGCCATGGCGGACAGGCTGATCCGCCACGGTTATCCGGAATACTGGCAGGACCTGCTGCTGTTTTCCCGGAATCAATTGGTGGAAAACCAAATCACCACCGCCGGTTACGTGGTGGTGGACAACAGCCGTCCGGATACCGAAAGCACCACCTGGCGGGACATCGACAAACGCATGATCGGCGGCTTCACGGGCGGTTCGCTGCCCAACAGCATTTCCTTAAGCAAATTCCGCTCCATCGCGGGCTGCTGCGCCGGCACCGCCCCCATGGCCATTCAGCTGGTGTGGGACCGGGCCGTGACAGAGGAGGCAGGCTGCTGGACGGTCAATCTTCCCATGGACCGGGAAACCGGCGCCTGGAAGCTGGAAAGCGATTACCCGGACCAAGGGGAAATCCGCCTGACGCTCAGGCAGGGCGGCCGGGCCGCATTTCGCCGCTATCCCTTCATGGGGCAAAATCTGGAATGCACGGTGAACGGCAAGGCCGCGCCTTTCCGGGAAGAAAACGGCTTGCTTCTGTCCCCGCCCCTTGCGCCCGGCAGCACGGCGGCCCTGCGGCATCCGCTGCGCACCGTCAGAAAAAAAGAAACCGCCGCCGGGCAGGAATACACAGTGTTCTGGCGGGGGCCGGACGTGGTGGACATCACGCCCCACGGAGAGCACCTGCGTCTTTACCAGCGCGATCTGCGGAAAAAAAAGGTGCTGCCCCGGCCTGAGGATGTCACCTACACCGGCGCGGCAAATTACGGGCCCACCCAGCAGAAACGATAGAAGAAATCTAAAAAGCAAGGAGGCAACACCATGCGATGGATTTCCCCTTATTATGAGGAAGGAACGTGGCTGCGCGGCAACTTCCACACCCACACGGACGTATCGGACGGCAGCTATACCCTGGAAGAAGTCGTACACTACTTCATTCACGAATGCCGCACCAAGGCTTCTCCCTGGATGAACTACCGTTTCCTGGCGATCACCGACCACACCACCACCGGCAAAAAAGAAATGTACCGGCCCATCGTAAACCCGGATCCGGACAGCGAGGGCGAATACATCCTGATCGAAGGGCGGGAGGATTCCTACGGCCACCACATCCTGGGCATCGGCTGCCGCATGACCTTCCAGGAGGACATCATTCAAAAAAAACATATGGATTATACGCCGGAGGATTACCAGCGCGTCATCGACGAAATCGTGAAGGACGGCGGCATCGCCATCCTGGCGCATCCCCACTGGCGGTACGCGGATTATTTTTCCGGCGAGCTGGCCGCCTATCTGCAGCGGTACACCGCCATCGAAATCATCAACGGCGATTTGTATTCCGGCCCGGGCCACCTGGCCACGGACGTATGGGACGCGGCCCTGACGGCGGGCAGGCGGGTATGGGCCACCGGCAATGACGATTTCCATTCCGTACGGGACATGCACAACGCCTGGAACATGGTGCTGGTCAGGGAAGAAACCAAAGAAGGCGTCCTGCAAGCCCTGCGGGACGGCAGCCTGTATGTTTCCAGCGGCGCGGTTTTTGAGCGCCTGTATACGGACGGCGACTGGATCGTGGCGGAATGCCACCACGATTCCCTGTTCGATCTGCCGGAAAAAACCTTCCGCTTTATCGGCCAGGGCGGCCAGCTGCGCCAGCTGCAGATGGGCAAAGGAAAAACAGCTGCCTACAAATACCAGGGCGACGAACAGTATATCCGTGTTGAAATGTGCTTAAGCTGGGGCATGGCCGCGTTTTCCCAGCCCTTCTATCCGGAAAAGGATTAACCCAGGCAGCCCGCGGCTTTTTCCACGAACTCGCTGAAAATGGAATTGGCCCAGGCGAACCAGGGGCGCGTGAACCGGAAGGGATCGTCCTTGTGTACGCCCTCGTGCATGAGCAGGGTACCGGCGTCCATGTTTTCCAGCATATCGGCCAAACTGCGTATCTCCCCTTCGTCCGCAGCGGTCAGGCCCTGAATGCACAGGGAAATGGGCCAGATATAATCCGGCGGGGTGTGGGGGCTTCCGATGCCCTTGGCGCAGGCGCCCTCGAAATAATACGGATTCGCGGGGCTGAGCAGCATACGGCGGGTGTTTTGGTATACCGGGTCGTCCGCCGGGACGCAGCCCAGATACGGCAGGCTCAGGAGGCTGGGCACATTGGCGTCATCCATAAAATTCGCGTGCCCCAGGCCGTCCACCTCGTAAGCGTACACGGCCCCGAAGTCCGGGCGCTCAACGACCGCGTGCTGCCGAAGGCCCGCCTGGATTTCCTCCCGAAGCGCCCGGGCGCGGGCGGAAAGCCCGCTTTCAGGGGCCAGCGCGGTCAGCATTTCTTCCATTTGCTCCAGCGATTTGGCGGCGAAGAAATTGGCGGGGATCAGGTAGCCGTATTGGCAGGCGTCGTCACTGGGGCGAAAGCCGCTCCAGGTCATGCCGGTATAGGCCGCCGGCGCGCCTTTGCCTTCGTTGGAAAGCGTATCGGAAGGACGGCGGCAGTCGCGGCGGAAATAATACGGGGACCGCTCCATATGGCGCTGTTCGGTTTCCCACACGTCCAGGATCCGCTCCGCCGCGCGCAAAAACGCGGCGCTGCACCAAGCGGCGTTTCCCGCCGTTTTCCAGAAATGGCAGGCCAGGCGGATGGGATAGCACAGGGAATCCACCTCATACTTCCTCTCCCAGATCCAGGGGCGCGCTTCGTCCGTCCAGGAAGTATCGTCCAGGTGGTTGCGGCGGTCGTTGGCCTCGCGGTTAAAGGCATTGGCGTAAGGATCCAGGCAGATGTACTGAAACTGCCGCTCAAGCAGGCCCAGGATGGCATAAAGCACCTCCCGGTTCTTCCCCGCGTGGGGCACGTAATGGTACACCTGGGCCGAGGAATCCCTCAGCCACATGGCGGGAATGTCCCCCGTGACCAGGAACACCGTGCCGTCCGACCGCTGGAGCGTGGTGTCCCAGGTGCTGCGAAAGCAATTGCGGTACATATTTGCCAGCTTGCTTCTTCCGATCCGTGACAATTGATCGTATACGGGCTGCGTCGCTTCCTCCAGCCAATCCATAGCGCTGTATCCTCCCTGCGTTTTTCTTTTCACCACCTATACTATATCAGATCGTTTCCCGGTTTTCCAGCTTTTTGTTGTTCTTCCATCACAAAAACAGGCAAAAAGGAAAGTGAGCTTATGAAAATCGTTACCTTCAATCTGCGCTGCGACCGCCAGCAGGACGGAGAAAACTGCTTTATATACCGCCAGCCGCTGATCCTGCGGGCAATCGGCCGGGAGGAGCCGGACGTGATCTGCTTTCAGGAGGTGCTGCCCCACATGGCGGCCTGGCTGAAAAAAAGCCTTACGGATTATTACGCCGTGGGCTGCGGCAGGGGGCAGCTGCTGGACGGCGAGCAAATGACGGTGGCCTTCCGGAAGGATCGGTACCAATTGCTGGAAATGCGCACCTTCTGGCTTTCCGAAACGCCGAAGGTGCCCGGCAGCCGCTATCCCGACAGCTCCTGCCCCCGCACCTGCACGGACGCCGTGCTCCTGGAGGAAGAAAGCGGCCAGGTCTTCCGCGTGCTCAACACCCATTTGGATCACAGAGGCGTGAACGCCCGGGAACAGGGGCTCAGGCAGATCCTGCGCCATGCCGGGTCGGCGGACTTCTTTCCCGACGCGCCCATGATACTGGCCGGAGACTTTAACGCGGAACCGGAAAGCGAAGAGCTGCGCCCCCTCCGCGAAGATCCCTGCCTGACGGACGTGACGGCGCATATCGGCGCCACCTATCACGGCTATGGAAAGGACGAAGCGTCGCAGATCGATTATATCGTGCTGCGGGGGCCGATGCGCTGCACAGGGGTGAGAAAATGGACGGACGTGGAAAACGGCGTATTCCTTTCCGACCATTATCCGGTATGCGCTGAAATCAGCTGGGAATCCCGCTGAAAAGGAGGAGGAAGCGCTGTCTAAAAGGAGGCGGCAGTCATGAAGTTTTCGGAGCGGTTTATCAAAGCCTCACGGGAAATCTGCGATTTTGACAGGCACGTGCCCGCGCCGTATATCAGAAAGACGTTTTTTCTGGATATAGAGCCCCGGCAGGCGGAAATCACCATCTGCGGGCTGGGCTTTTACGAGCTGTACATCAACGGGAAAAACATCACCAAAGGGCCGCTGGCCCCCTATATCAGCAACCCGGACGACGTATGCTATTATGACCGGTACGATCTAAACGGCCTGCTGGGAAAGGGAAAAAACGCCCTGGGCGTCATCCTGGGCAATGGGTTTCGGAATGCTTTCGGAGGCTTCGTATGGGATTTTGACAAAGCGTCCTGCCGCGGCGCGCCGACGGTAGCCCTGTGCCTGGAAGTGTCCGACGGAGAAAGGACGTATTCTTTGGAGGCGGACGAAACCTTCCGAACGCATCCCTCCCCCATTCTGTTTGACGATGAACGGATGGGCTGCCGCTATGACGCGCGGAAGGAAATACCGGGCTGGAACGAAGCGGATTTTGACGACAGCGGCTGGGATCATGTCCTGCCGGAAAAAAAGCCCCGGGGCATCACAAAGCTGTGCGAAGCGGAGCCCATCGCCGTGGCGGAAACGCTTATGCCCGTCAGCGTGACCTATTATGACGAAATCCCCTATTGCTATGAAAGCATGCGAAACGACGCCGCGCCGTACAACGGCGCGATAGCACGGCAAGCATATGTTTACGATTTTGGCGTGAACAGCGCGGGCGTCACCCGGCTGTCCGTTCAAAACAGCGCCCCCGGCCAAACAATCACCGTCCGCCACGCGGAAGACCTGGTGCATGGCGGCGTTTCCGTCAATTCCACAATTTTCCTGCGCAAAAACACGGCCCGGCAGTACATCGAGTACGGACAGACGGACGTGTATATCTGCAAGGGCGGCGATGAAACGTTCACGCCGGTTTTCAAGTACGACGGCTTCCGCTACGCCATCGTGGAAGGGCTCACCAGGGAACAGGCGGCAAAGGACGCGGTCACATTCCTGGTCATGCATTCCGCCCTGAAAGAACGCGCCGGATTTTCATGCTCTGACCCCCTGCTAAACCAACTCCAGACCTGCGCCAGAAGATCAGACCTGTCGAACTTTTACTATTTCCCCACGGATTGTCCGCACCGGGAGAAGAACGGCTGGACGGGGGACGCGTCGGTTTCGGCGGAGCATATGCTGCTGAACCTGACGGCAGAGGGGAGCCTGCGGGAATGGCTGCTGAATATCCGCCTCGCCCAGCGTCCAGACGGCGCGCTGCCGGGCATCGTGCCAACGGGCGGCTGGGGCTTTGCCTGGGGCAACGGCCCGGCGTGGGACAGCGTGTGCGTAATCCTGCCCTATTATATCTACCGGTTCACCGGAAACAGGGACATCATCACCGAAAACGCGGCGATGATCCTGCGGTATCTGTTTTATATTTCAGGCAGGCGCGACGGGCGGGGCCTGATCGCCGTAGGGCTTGGGGACTGGCTGGATCCGTTTCAGAAGGAACGGGGAAAAATCGCGTCGCCCCTTGTGGTGACGGACAGCGCCGTCGTTTATGATATGGCCTGTAAAGCCGCGTTTCTGTTTGCCCAGGCGGGCCTGGCCCTGGAAGCGGATTATGCCCGGGCCTTCGCGGAGGAAGTGAGAAGCAGCTTCCGGAAGCACCTCGTCGATCCGGAAACCCAAACGGTGGAAGGGGATTGCCAGACCTCCCAGGCGCTGGCCATTGAAGCGGGGCTGTTTGACGAAAAGGAGCTGCCCGCCGCCCGGCGGCGCCTCGTTGAAATCATCCACCGGGACGGGGACGTGAACGCCTGCGGGATGATCGGCCTAAGGTATGTTTTCCACGCCCTCCTGAACGCCCGGGAAGCGGATCTGGCCTACCGGATGATCGTTTCCCCCGCCCGCTCCTGCTACGGGTATTGGATGAGGCACGGGGCGACTACGCTGTGGGAATGCTTCCCTGATCTGGACGCAGGCACGGAAGGCTCCAAAAACCACCATTTCATGGGCGATTTTTCCAGCCTGTTCATTCAGGAATTCGCGGGCCTGAAACCGAACCCGCATTTTACCGGCCCCAACGATTACGAGGTTTCGCCCCAATTCGTAACGGATTTGGAATGGGCGGAAGCGTATTATCGCGCGCCCTGCGGGAAAATATCCGTCCGTTGGAGCAGGGCCGCGGACGGCATCGCGATCCGCGTGTCCGCGCCGGAGGAAGCGAAGGGGAAGCTGATCCTGCCGAAGGGGTATGCCTTCCGGGATCACGGAGAGGAACGGAAGCTGGAAGGCCTTCGCCAGCCGCTGGTCCTGACGGCAATCCCGGATGGCGCGGGCAGCGTGTGACGGGCAGCGGCATACGTCTTTTCCTGTTCTATGTTTCAAACAACCGGACAACAATAGGAGCGTGCTGGTCATGATGAAGATGGATGTATGGGGGCAAGGAGCTCTTTTCGCTTTTTCCGGCCTGGAAGGAAAGACAAGCTATGATACCCAGCTTGTGGGCGTGCTGCTCGGAGATCATCCGGGGGTCCGTTTCCTGTCCTCCAATCCCTTTGCGCTCTATATGGACACCACCGGCGTTTCGGACCTCGTCTGGGACACCGTCGCCTCCGATATCGTGCTGGGAAAAGTCCTCCTCCAAAACGAATGGAAAAGGTTCTGCATCGCGTTTCAGTCAAACGCCACGGTGGTCGGAATCGTTCCCAGGGGACGTTTAAGGCTTGTCTTTGATTCAAGAAAAGCGGATCAAAGCGTATCCCTGAAAACAGACGAAACGGAAGATGCCTGCCGGTTCTGCCTGTCGCTGGAAGGAAACGCCGATTGCGGCGCGCAAATGATCGAAGAAATCATCGAAAGGCGCATCGGCTTTTTTGACAGATTTCAGCCGGAGAATATGAAGGAAGACGTGGGGAAGGCCTATCTGCACGCCGTATCCGTCATGAAAACCCAGGTTTATTCACCGGAAGGGATTTTCCGGCATCCCTGGACGACGCCGGACAGGTATCCCCACAGGAAGCTCTGGCTCTGGGATTCCTGCTTCCACAGCCTTGGCAATCATGTCATCAGCGAACGCCTGGCCATGGACACGATCCTTTCCCTGCTGGATACCCAGCAGCCGGACGGCATGATTCCGCATGCGGCGTCGCCCGATCAGCATACCGGAATAACGCAGCCGCCCCTGATCGCCTGGAGCGTTGAAAAAATCGTCAGACGAACGGGAAACACGGGCTTTGCCGCCCAATGCTACGGAGCGCTTACAAGCTATCTAAAGTGGGATATGGAGCACCGCAGGACGGAATCCGGATTATTCTATTGGCATATCAACAGGGATCAGGCCCATAACCGGTGCGATGAATCAGGGATGGACAATTGCTCCCGCTTTGACGACGTTGAAGAAATGGAATGCATTGATTTTTCCTGCTTCATGAAAAGGGAAGCCGAGGCAATGCGCTACCTGGCAGGCGTTCTGAAGAAGGATGCGGATGCCGAAAAATGGGCGGCGTACGCGGATACGCTTGCCCGCTTAATCAATGAACGGCTATGGGACGCGGAAGAAGGCATGTACTTCGATTTTGAGCTGAAGACGCACAAGCTGCACAAATTTCCGTCTGTCTGCTCCTTCCTTCCGCTGTTTGCCGGCATTTGCTCCGAAAAGCAAAAGGACGCGCTGGTGGCGTCCCTGAAGGATGCAAACGCGTTCCATACGCCGTTCCCCATCCCCTCCATCCCGGTGTCAGCGCCCACGTTCGGAACGGATATGTGGTGCGGCCCTGTATGGATCAATTATGTCTATTTGGTTGCGGAGGGCTTATACCGCTGCGGGGAAAACAGCCTGGCCGATGAAATCGTCCGAAACACGGTGGAGGGAATCGCCCGTGCCTACACCAACGACGGCGTATTTTACGAATATTACGACAGCTTGGGCGCGGTGTCCTCCCCCAGGCTTGCGCGGAAAGGCACGCCGGTCAGCCCCTACATATGCACAAAAAGAATCACCCAGACCATCCGGGATTACGGCTGGACAGCCACGCTCTACGCCGCCCTCGTTCATGAACACCCGGATCTGTTTTTGCCCGGCGGCGATGATCCGTATCGATACCGCTAAGCCCGTCTTCACCCTCGCCGTTGTCCGGCAGCCAGGCGCAGTTCCCTTCCGCCAACGGTCAGGCCCGACATCTCCGCATAAGCAGCGTTCGGGGGCAGAAATGCCTGCCCGGGGCGGCCCTCCTCATCCAGGCCGAAGACGCCGTAAAACACCATGCCCAGCAGCGCCGCTGCGCTCCAGGTCTGCCAGGCGCAGGACCGCCACTCCACGTATTTCCCCCCGCCCTCCTGGATGCCGCCATAGATGCGCCCGTCTTCCGGATGGTAGATTTCGGCGAACTGCCCGTCTCGCACGGCATGGCCTGCAAGGGCGGAAAGCTCCCGGGAAAACAGGTCGCCGCGTCCGGCTTTCAGCGCCGCCAGCGCCCAGAAGCCCTGAATGTGGGGCCACACGGTGCCGCAGTGCCGCCCATAGCCGGAAGCGTCATAGGGCGGAAAGGGCGGCCACACGCAAGGGACGCCGTGATCCGTTATATGCGCATGCTCAAAAACGGATCGCGCCCGGTCCTGGCCCGCGATGCCGAAGAGGACGGCGAAGGCGAGGCCCAGGCTTTCCTGCGCTTCGCATTCCATGGCCAGATAGTCGTACATACCGGTATCGGGATTCCAGAAAGATCGGTTGACGGCGTCCTTCAATTCCTCCGCCTGCCGTGAAAAGCCGGCGGAGTCCTCGCCCAGGGCGTCCGCCAGGCGCGCCAGCACGCGGAAAGCGTATTCGTACATGCAGTTCGTGGACAGGGCCTTCATGGGGATACCGCCGCCCACGGGCGTCCGGGAGGCCGGATGCTCCGCGCTCCAGCGAAGGATGGACGAGGAAAGGGAAGGATTCCGGTAGCGGAGGGGATAAGCGGAAACCCCGTCCCCGTATACGGCGGGGCCCCGGAACAGCCCGTCGGAAGGATCGTACTCTTCCCGCAGGCAGATATCCATCGTCCTTCGGCCCGCGTCAAAAGCCAAGCGGGCAAAGCAGGTATCGCCGGCTGTTTTCCATAAGCGTTCCGCCCCCAGCAGCCAGATGAGCCGGTCCCAGTACTGCCCGCCGATCACGGGCTCGCCGCCCCGCGTTTCCAGGACGGAAAGGAGCGTGTTCCGGGCCAGATCAGGGGCCAGCAGAGCGGCGGCAAAATACACGTTGATGGCTGCGTCCCGGGTCCAGGGCGAGGGATAATCCAGCCCGGCCATCAGGCAAGGCCTTGGCTTTGCCAAAAGGCCGGAGGAAACACGCTTTGTGTTGATGGCAAAAGCGCCCAGCGCCAGCCGGAAGGCCCGCTCCAGCGTTTCGTCCCCGCAGGAAAACTCAGGAATGTCTTTCAGCATGTGGATACGCTCCCTTGGCGGACCGCTGCCGCCGATCATCAAAGCATCACCGGCACCGGGCAGATGGAAGAAAGCTGCCGGTACCACTTTAGGACGGTTTCCCCGGAAGGCGGATCAAAGCCGTCCCGTTTAAGGCCCAACTGCATCCGTTTATCGTTGCCCAGCGCGTGGTAGGGCAGCAGATCAACCTGCCGGATGCCGGGAAGCGCTCCGGCCAGCTCCGCGATCCCCTGAAAGTGGGAAAGCGTGTCGTTCACGCCGGGGATCACGGGGCAGCGCAGCACCACATCCGCGCCGCGGCCGCAAAGCGCTTTCAGGTTTTCGTAAATCAAGCGGTTATCAACGCCCGTCCAGCGTTGATGGGCGCTGGGATCGGTAATTTTCCAGTCATACAGGAAACAGCCGATCAGCGGAAGCAGCGGCTCCATGGCTTGCCAGGGCGCGTATCCGCATGTTTCCAGGATGACGCCGATGCCGTTCTTTCGCAGAAGCGACGCCAGTTCCAGCACAAAATCCGCCTGGAGCAGGGGCTCTCCGCCGCTGATGGTGACGCCGCCGCGAAGCCGGAAAAAGGGCTTGTCCGGCAGCACGCGGCGCAGCACCTCCCCGGCGCTCATGGACGCGCCAACGACCCGGCAGGCTTCCGCCGGGCACACGGACACGCACAGCCCGCATCCGGTACAGCGGGAGGAATCGTATTCCCCCTTCTCTCCCCGTGCGCCGGAGGGGCACGCAAAGCAAGCCCCGCAATGCGTACAGCGGGAGGATAACACCATCGCCTGCGGGCTGGGAACCTGCATCTCAGGATTGTGGCACCAGGCGCAGCGCAGGGGGCATCCTTTTAAGTATACGCTGGTGCGGATGCCCGGGCCGTCGTTGACGGACATGGAAATGATGTCGCTGATGATTCCGTTCATTGCTTTTCCCGTAACTGGTTCTATTGAAAAGGGCACTTTCAATCATTAACAAAAGGATACGCCGGGCGCTGCGCGCGCCCTCGCCTCCTCGTTTCGTTTGTCACTGAAAGTGTTCTTCCAAGCAGCTGTCTCTCAATAAAGCGCCCTTGCCAGCATATCCGCCTGGGTGCCGGGGTCCAGATTGACAAACCGCGCGCTGAATCCGCCCACGCGCACGAACAGGTTCTGATGCAGCTCGGGATGGATCATGGCGTCCTCCATCTCACCCCGATCCATCACGCTGATATTCAGGGACAGGATCCCCAGGTCGAAGGCGGTGCGGATCAGATCCTCCACCGCGTCCCGATGCTTTGTGAACAGTTCCCGGCTCAGCTTTAAGTTCTGGGCCGTTCCGGCGGTAAGCTCCATCCGGGTGGAGGCCAGGGAGCGCAGCATAGCGGGCAGGCCGTTATGGTCCATGCCTGCCATGGGGTTGTTGCCGTTGGACAGATAAGCCCCGGCATGGCGGCCGTCCGCCGTCGCGAGGGTGTTTTTCCCCAGATCCACGTTGGCCCCGTTGTTGATCATGACCACCAGATACGAGGACAGCCCCTGCGCCTTGGCCTGGCGGGCGGTGGTTTCAAAGACGTGGGTATTGACCCTGCGGGCCATTTCATCCGCGGCGGGATCGTCGTTGCCGAATTTCGGACAGCGCAGCAGCTGGCGGCGCAGCAGCTCGTGGCCCGCAAAATCCGCGTCCAGGATGCTGACCAGCTCCCGGAGGGAGAGCAGCTTTTTCTCGTAGACCGTTTCGCGGATGGCGGTGAGGCTGTCGGCAACCGTGGTGTTGCCGTAGGTTTCGTAGGTGCCGGCAAGATACCGGACGCCGCCGGAAACAAGCGGCTTTGCCCGCGCGACGCAGTCGTCCATCAGCAGGCTCATCATCAGCATCACGCCGTTTTCGCGCACCGTGTCGTATACCAGCCGCTGGTGGCGTGCGGCGATTTCCGTAAAGTATTTCACCTGCCGCTGATAGGCGTCCATCAGCTTTTCAAAGGTGTCAAAGTCCTCCGGCGCGCCCAGGTCCAGCCCGTGGGGACAGCCCCGGACGGGGTCATATCCGCGATGCAGGGTCACTTCCAGCGCTTTGGCCAGGTTGATGATATCGTTGGGCGTTCCGATGCTGCGGTGGCCAAGCACGTATTCCCCGCAGCCGAAAAAGCCGTACTGCTCCGCTTCCAGGGGCGATACGCGCATGGTATTTTGAACGGCGCGGACAGAGGCTTCATCGTTGAAGAGCAGGGGATAGGTCATGCCGTCCTCCAGCATGCGAAGAGCCATATCCATGACTTCTCCGGAAAGGCCCTTGTACACGCGGAGGGAAAACTCCGGCTTCAGCTCCCTGAACCGCATGCCGGCTTTCATGATCGCCAGGGAAACCCGATCGGCGTTTTCCGGATTCCGGCGGCCCAGGCCGCCCATGACGATCCGGCCGTCCCGGGTATCGGTATCCAGCATCAGGCGGTAAAAGGAAAGCAGGAGGGAAATGGCTTCCTCCTCGGCCAGACGGTTGTTTTCCGTATCATGCACATACAGATCGCCCAAATAAACGTCCATCCGGCCGAAATCCCTTCCGCCCGTCATGGCGGAATAGAACCACACCAGCTGCAGCGCGTCGCGGAAGGTCCGGGGCGGCCCGCTTTGAAGCCGGGCCAGGCTGTCAAGGATGGGCCGAAGCCAATTGGGGTCGGCGCCGGAGCGCAGCATGGCTTCAAGCTCCTTCGCATATTGGGCAAGGATGGACAGGAGCAGGTCGACCACGGCGGACAGCGATTGCAGGAAAACCTGCTGTTCCTCGGAAAGAGAGGCGTCCGAAAGCCGGTCCCGCACTTCCGCCTGCAGGCCGGGAAGCCCCAGCCGCACCAGCTTGTCATAGTCCAGCTGGGAAAAAACCAGCCGGTACAGGCCGAAGATCACGCCGGAATCGTTGGCCCACAGGTCGCTGGGCATCTCACGGCGCATGGTTTCGTCGAATTTCGCGCGGACCTTGCCGTTGACATTCTCTTCTTTCCAGAAGGCGATCAGCTCCGCGATGGCGGCGCGGCTTTCCTCCGTCTGGGAGGGACGGTTCATCACCCGTTCCAGGCGTCCGAAATCCGCATAGAAGGATACGTTGTCCAGCCCGTTCCAATCGTCGTTCCAATAGCTGGGCGCAACGCCCAGCGGCCGGAAAACCCGCCGTCCCACCAGCAGATCCCCTGCCTGGATCGGGGCTGCGGCTGCGGGCAGGGCGGCCTGCAGGCATTTGAGTTCCCGAAGGGCAAGCGGGCCTCCGGTATACCGGCGGTAAATCTCCGTGTATTGGAACTCAACGGGCAGACTGTCCTCCAGATGACTGTCATCCCAAGCATAGTAGCCTCTCATTCATGATTCCCCCGTCCGTATGTTCATTGGCTGTTTTTCGATCTTCTCTTATATTTATATTGTAAGAGAACCGGCAGCAAAACAAAGTGCAGGAACAAGCGCATTATATGCAAAAAGTAAGATGAACGCAAACAGCCGGCAAAGGGAACAAGCGCCGACAAAGCTTTACATCCCGCCGGAAAGGTGATAAAATGACAGTGATTGACGGAGGCGTTTTATAGAATGCTGATAGAATACGGCAACACAACGGTGAAACCGAACTGGGAGCTGAATGAGGAAGCGCCTGCCGGTTATTCCCGCATCTATTATGTGGTCAGCGGGGACGTGACGTATGCGTCCGCCGAAGAAAGGCGGGCTTTGAAGCCCGGCTGCCTGTACGTGCTGCCTTCCACGGAACCCTACCGCGTGCGGCGGAACCCGGCCCTGAATTTCGTGTGCACCTATCTGCATGTGGTTTTCAGCCAATACCGGGTAAGCGGACTGATCGAGCTGGAGGTTCCCCCCGGCAGCTGCCTGAGCCAAATGATCCTGACCGTGCAGAAAGCCATTTCCGAAATGCGCATCGAGCTGCTGGAGCAGCTGGCGGAAGCGATTGCCCTGTTTCTCAGGGGAAACGAGCGTTTCGTGCAGAATTCCCGGATGCTGACGCAGGTGCAGCAGTACATCGTGGGCCATATTTCAGAGGAAATCACCATCGAGCAGCTGAGCCTGCTGTTCAACTACCACCCCAACTATTTTATCCGCCTGTTCAGGAGAGAAACGGGCTATACGCCTTACCAGTATATCATCCAGCAGCGGATGCAGTACGCCGTGACGCAGCTGAATGTGGGGATGCCCAACGACGCGGTCTGCTATGCCTGCGGATATACGGATTCCAGCACATTTACGCGGGCTTTCCGCAAGTATTACGGGGTCGCTCCGCAAAAATACCGCAAGGGGTTCCGCAAGCCCTGACGCGGGGCGGATTGCATTTTTATACTGAATCATAGTTAGTTTTTGCACATTATGTATTTGCCGCGGCACTTTTCGAAAAGGACATTCATTGCTACAATTGAGATGAATTGACGGGGGCAATATACATACAATACAGGGGAGGATTCACTGTGAAGGGACAAGGTGTGCGTTCCCTGCGGCGTAACGGTTTTCTGTACGGTTTTGCGGGCTACAGGAAGCATTATGAGCTGGTTCTCATGTTCCTTCCCGTCATTGTTTATTTTGTGATTTTTAAGTATATCCCCATGGCCGGGATCGTGATCGCCTTCAAAAACTACAAGATCAAGCAGGGCATGTTTGGAAGCGCGTGGTGCGGCCTGGATAATTTCACCAAGGTCTTTTCCACGTCCACCTTTGCCCGGTCTGTGACCAACACGCTGACCATCAGCGCCCTGAAGCTGCTGTTCGGCTTCCCCGCGCCCATCATCCTGGCGCTGATGCTGAACGAGGTCACCCACGCCCGCTTCAAAAAGACGGTGCAGACCGTCACCTACCTGCCCCATTTCCTCAGCTGGGTGGTGCTGGCCGGTATGTTCCAGCAGCTGCTTTCGCCCAACAACGGCGCGGTCAACGCGGTGCTCAGGGACGTGTTCGGCTTAAAGGACGCCATTTATTTCCTGGGGGACAACCGCTATTTCCGCGGAACGCTGATCGTGACGGATATCTGGAAAAACGTGGGCTGGTCCTCCATCCTCTATCTGGCCACCATCGCCGGCATAGACCCGGCGCTGTATGAGGCGGCGACGGTGGACGGCGCCACCCGATGGCAGTGCACCCGATACATCACCATCCCGTCCCTGGTCAGCACCATCGTGGTGATGCTGATCCTCAGCGTCGGCTCCATCATGGACGCGGGCTTTGACCAGGTGTTCAACCTGTATAACAGCGCCGTGTACCAGACCGGCGATATCATCGACACCTACGTGTACCGCTACGGCATCGGGGACATGAAGTATGCCCAGGCCACGGCGGTCGGCCTCTTCAAAAACGTGATCGCCTTTGTGCTGGTGGTGGGGACGAACCTGATCACCCGCCGCATCAGCGGCGAAGGCATCTGGTAAGGGGGCGGCGTAAAGCATGGCCAACAAAAAGTTTTCCGTGGGGAAGGCGTTCATTTATCTTTTGCTGACGCTGCTGAGCGCCTCCATCGTGATCGCCTTCTGGCACCTGCTGAACCTGAGCCTCTCCCCCAGCCATATCGCCACCAAGGGCGGCCTGCTGCTGTATCCGAAGGAAGCCACGCTGGATAATTACGCCCGGGTGATCGACAACCGCTACATCTGGATGGGGTATAAAAACACGCTGATCAGAACGGTGGTGGGCACCGTGCTGCAGCTGTTTTTCACCGCCATGGGCGCGTATGTGCTCAGCAAGCGGTTCTTCCCTCACCGCACCTTCTGGACGCTTTTCATCGTGTTTACCATGTTCTTTTCCGGCGGCCTGATCCCCACGTATCTGGTGGTCAAAAACCTGGGCCTGCTCAATACCTACGCTTCCATGATCCTGCCCGGCTTTATCAGCGCGTACAACCTGGTCATCATGCGGAACTATTTCCAGTCGCTGCCGGAAGAGATCGAGGAAAGCTGCCTGATCGACGGCGCGGGCCGGTTCCGGATTTTCCTGCAGATCATCCTGCCCCTGTCCAAGCCCATCCTGGCCACGGTAGCGCTGTGGCTGGTGGTCGGCCA
This sequence comes from Clostridia bacterium, assembly GCA_017550745.1. Classification (GTDB taxonomy): domain Bacteria; phylum Bacillota; class Clostridia; order Christensenellales; family Aristaeellaceae; genus RUG563. The sequence continues at coordinate 24,463 of JAFZOG010000001.1, forward strand.
CTGGAACAGCTGGTTCGACGTGCTGATCTACATCGCGGACGATACGAAATTCACCCTGCAGATCGTGCTTCGCCGGATCATCATCACCGGCAGCAAGGAGATCCTGGATACCAGCGCCGCGGCCAACGCGGCGGAAATGGAATCCGTCGTTTCTTCCGAGGGATTGAAGGCGGCCTGCATCTTTGTCACGTCGCTGCCCATCCTGTGCGCATACCCCTTCGTGCAGAAGTTCTTCGTCAAGGGGATCATGATCGGATCTTTGAAAGGATGAAATCCTTTCAATAATAAAAAGGAGGTCATACTATGAAAGGTACCCGTATTCTGGCGCTGGTGCTTGCCGCGATGCTCGTCATCGGGCTGGTTCCCGCGGCACTGGCCGAGGATGAGCCTGTGAAAATCTCCGTGGCGAGCTACATGTTCGGCCCCATCGACAATGAGAAGGACGTCATTACGCCCCTGGTCGAGCAGCAGCTGAAGGAAAAGCACGGCATCAATGTGGACATCGAAGTGGTCTACATCGAGCAGGCGAACTATGCCGAGATCCTGAACACCCGCCTGACCGGCGGCACGGCTCCGGACGTGTTCCTGGCCCAGAGCGCCACCACCCTCAACACCTACTACGACCAGGGCCTCATCAAGACCTGGAGCAAGGAATTCTTCCAGGAGAACGCCCCAGCCGTATATGACTTCATCACCACCGGCGCCGCTTACGGCGACCTGGCCGGCGATGTGGAAGCCTGGTGGAAAGCGGCCATGAAGGACGGCGAAATGGTTGTGCTCCCCTCCTTCAAGCCCGACGGCTCCATGCCCTATAAGACCCTGATCTACCGCGGCGACTGGCTGGATAAGCTGGGCGTTGCCGAGGATCAGCTGCCCAAGACCGTGGATGATTTCGTGGCCCTGATGACCCGCTTCGCCACCGAAGATCCGGACGGCAACGGCAAGGACGACACCTACGGCTGCTCCATCACCGCCATGAAGGCGCTGTTTGGCGCTTATGGCCTGGGCACCGGCTTCAGCGGCAGCACCTCCTACTGGGTCAACCGGGACGGCACCCTGATCAACAGCGACGTGACCCCCGAAGCCAAGGAAGTGATCGGCATCCTGGCGAAGATGTACGCCGACAAGCTGATCGATCCCGAATTCGTGGCCGGTAAAGAATCCGTTGAAGGCAGCTACTGGGCCATCTCCCACGGCATGGTGACCGGCCTGTACGGCGTCAGCGCCAACGCCTCCATCGACCACTACCGCCTCAAGGAAGTCCTGGGCGACGACGGCGGACGCTGCGCGCAGGAATACTGGGCTGTGAACGGCGAAGGCTCCACCTTCGTATACGGCCCCTGGCCGGCCGGCCCGAGCGGCGATTACGGCTGGATGGTGGGCACCCCCGTTGCCGTCAGCGAGAGCGCGGTGTACAACGCCGATATGTCTGATGAGAAGCTGGCGCTGATCTTCAAGATCCTGGACGCCTTCGCCACGGACGATGAACTGTACATGACCGCTTTCGCCGGTATCGAAGGCACCCACTACGAGAAGAATGAGAACGGCACCATCAAGCGCCTGATGGGCAACGAAGACCTGAACGCCGTCGGCGTGTGGGGCTGCCGCAGCCTCTACGGCGCGGACCGCGCCTTCTCCAAGCTGGGCTACGACCTGGCCTTCTACAACGACGTGACCATCGCGAACCGCCTGAACTGGTTCAAGAAGGATCAGTACAACAGCTACATTCAGGACGCTGTGACCGTGACCCTGCCCAGCAACGACCTGTTCTCTGACCTGAATACCATCCGCGACGAGACCTGGGTGGCCATGATCCGCGGAGAAAAGCCGCTGGATGATTGGGACGCCTATGTGCAGGCCTGGCTGAACGCCGGCGGACAGACGCTGACCGACGAAGCCAACGCATGGTTTGCCGGAAACTAAAAAACTCAGGATTGCCCAGGGGCTGCCGCGTAAGATACGGCAGCCCCTCTTCAAAGGGAAAAAGCGCCGGACATCGGCTTTTTCATACTGTATAATAGTATTCTCAAATCAAATAAGCAACAATAGCAACATCAATCAATCAATCATGTCATCCCGAGCGAAGTGGAGCGAGAGCGAAACGGAGTCGAGGGATCTTTGAGCTGGTTGATCTCGTTGCTCAGGTCTCTCCACTCCGCTGCGCTCCGCTCAGGATGGCATCGCTTCGGTCGGGATGACATTGTTTATACGTTATTCATTATTGCTTATCTAACTTGAGAAAAGTATAAAAGCTTCGATTTCCGATCCGGAAGAAAGAGGACGCCGATGGATGTGAAAACCTGGTTTGACAACGAGATCGTTCCTTGCGTCAGGGCGGACGGCGGCTGGCTGGAATTGACGGAAGCCGACGGGGATACGGCGGCTGTGACCGCCATGGGCGAGTGCGCCCACTGCGCCGCGCTGGACGGATGCCTCCGGTGGGTGCGGGAAAAAGGAAATCGGGACCTGGGGCTGGACATACGCTTTGTAGCAAAGCGGGAGCCCTTCCTGTGGAGAAAGTGAGCGGAAAAGTATGGCGCATGTGAAGGTCATCCGCCGGTCCATGCTCCCGGATGAATGGACCCGGGTACGCATCGGCTGGTTAAAAAAACGGCTGTTCGCCAGGGAAGCGGAAATCACCGGCTGGACGGTGCGCGAGGGGCGGCAGACGGGTGACAACAGTTATGTCATGTATGACCGGGAGCCCCGCGCGCTTCGGCGGGGAGACGAATACTTTACCCCGGACGGGACCGCTTTTCTCCACGCGGAGGCGGCGGTGCCAGACGCTTTGGCCGGAGCGGAAAACCTGCGCCTCAGGCTGACCACGGCGGGGGAAATGCTGGTCAGGGTCAACGGACGCCTGCACGGCGGGATCGACCCCAACCGGGAAACCATGACCCTTCCCCCCGCGGCGGAGGGACGCTATGTTTTTGATATCGAGGGCTATAACCGCTCCAAGCCGGACGACGACCGGAATGAAGACACCATGCGCTTCAAGGGTTGCCGCCAGATGTTCCAGGGCGCCTTTTTTGTGGTTCCGGATGAGGACGCCTCCGCGCTGTATCAGGACGCGGCGCTTTTTTACAACATCCTGACGGGCGGCGAATTTGACGCGGATTACTGTGCGCTGGTGTCCGACCGGCTGTATCACGCCCTGAATCTGGTGGACTGGGACACCGGCGCGGGTATGCGGGAAGCCCGGGCATACATCGCCCGGGAGCTGTACGAAAACCATCTGTACCGCGGCTCGGGCGCCGTAGCCCTGGTGGCGCACAGCCATCTGGATATCGCCTATTACTGGCAGCGGAAGCACGCGGTGCAGAAAAACGCCCGGACCTGCCTGATCCAGCTGGAATTGATGGACCGGTTTCCGTCCCTTCAGTACACGCATACCCAGGCTTACCTGTATGAAACGCTGGAAAAGTATTATCCGGAATTGTTCCTTAGGCTCCGGGAAAAGGTGAAAAGCGGCCAGTTCGAGCCTGCGGGCGGCATGTACGTGGAATCGGACTGCAACATTCCCTCCGCCGAAAGCCTGACCCGGCAGTTCCTGTACGGACAAAGGTACTTTCGGGAGAAGTTCGGGAAAGCCTGCGGCAACTGCTGGCTGCCGGACGTATTCGGCACCAGCGCCATTCTGCCGCAGATCCTTTTGAAGAGCGGCATCCGCTACTACGTGTCCAACAAGATGTCCACCTGGAACGATACCAACCGATTCCCCCACAGCAGCTTTATCTGGCGGGGCCTGGACGGCAGCCAGGTGTACGCCTGCGTGCCGCCGACCCATTTCATCACGGCCGCCACGCCTACGGAAATCATGCAGAACTGGAACGCTTACCAGGATAAAAATACCGGCGCGGCCACCCTTTGCATGTACGGCTACGGGGACGGCGGCAGCGGCGTGACGGAGGATATGCTCCATTCCATTGAACGCCTTCCAAAGGTTTCCGCCATGCCCCAGATCACCGTCACCGGCGGGCAGGCGTATCTGGAGGAAAACCTGAACGAAACCAAGCCCCTGAGCGTATGGGACGGGGAATTGTATCTGGAAATGCACCGGGGCACCTTTACCACCAAGGCGGACCTGAAAAAAAACAACCGGCAGCTGGAAGCTTTGCTGCGGGACGCGGAGCTGGCTTGCGCCCTGCGCTGGCTGCAGGGCGCGTCTTATCCCGCCCAGACCCTGCGCGAAGCCTGGAAAAAGCTCCTGATCAATCAGTTCCACGATATCCTGCCGGGCAGCCATATCCGGCCCGTCTTTGAAGACGCCATGGCGGATTACGCGGATATCCGGAAAACCTGTGAAGGGCTGATCGGGCAGGATCCCGGCGTCCTGTACAACACGCTGAGCTTCCCCCGGACGCTGCCCGCTTTTGTCCGCGACGCGGCGGGCCCTGAACGGCGCCTGGGCGCTCCCGGCAGGTTTGTGCGGGGCAGCATGCCCGCCCTGTGCCGAATTACGGAACAGCCGTCCAGGACGGATACGGACTGGATATGTACGGAAGCGCTGCCCGGGGGAAGCATCGCCGTGCGCACGAACAGGCTGAGCGCGGTGATCGCCCCGGACGGCAGCATCGAAAGCCTGAAGGATGGGAAGGGCCGGGAATACACCCAGGGCGGCTTCAACCGCCTGCGCCTTTTCCGGGATGTGCCCGGCAACTACGACGCGTGGGATATCCTGCCCACCTATCGGGAAACGGAACTGCCGACGGCGGTGGAGCAGCCGGCTGCGGAAGCATTCCGGAACGGGGAGACCGCGGCCTTTGTATGCACGCTGAAAACTGAAAAAAGCCGGTTTGTCCGCACCCTGCGTTTCTTCCGGGATCAAGGGATCATCGAAGCGGAATACCATGTGGACTGGCGGGAGGATCACGTGCTGGCCAAGGCGGAGTTTGCCTGCGCCGTGCGTTCGCCTTACGCGCAGTGCGATACCAGCGCGGGATACATCCTCCGGGAAACCGCCCGGAACACCTCCTGGCAGCAGGCCCGGTATGAAGTATGCCAGCACAAATGGTGCGACCTGAGCGAAACAGGCGGGGGCGTGGCGATCATCAACGACGGGAAATACGGCGTGGGCCTGTGGGAAAACGTGATTTCCCTCAGCCTGCTCAGGGCCACCAGCCGCCCGGATCTTCTTTCCGACCGGGGAGCGCATGATTTCGCTTATCTGATCGTTCCCCACGAAAATACCGCGCAGCAGGACGGGATCAACCGGATGGCGCTGGAATACAACACGCCGCTGCTGAAGGCGGACCTGCCTTCGCTCCAGCTGCCTCAGCTTGGGTCCCTGTTCCTGCAGGGCTTCAAGCAGTCCGAGGACGGAAAAAAGCTCGTCTTCCGGCTGACCGAGCAGGACGGCCGCCGGGGCGAAATCCATCTTCCCTTTCCGGTCAGGCCGTCCAATCTGCTGGAGGACGAAGGGGAGGAAACCGACACGGTGGCCTACGGCCCCTTTGCCATGCTGACGCTGTGCGCGGAGCCCGCGGCTGTTCGCGCCTGGCTGAAATAACAGGATCACAAGGAGAGAAAACGGCATGCAGAGGCTGCAAAAAAAGTGGCGCATCCAGGTGCTGCACCATTCCCATACGGATATCGGCTACACGGACAGGCAGGAATTGATCTGCCGGCAGCACGCGGATTTTCTGCGGCAGGCGCTGGATATCCTGCGCCGGATCGAAGGGGGGGCAGCCGAGGAGCAGCGCGGTTTCCGCTGGCAGTGCGAAAACTATTGGCAGGTGGAGAACTTTTTGCGTTTCGCGTCAGACGAGGACAGGGCGGACCTGATTCGTTTTATCCGTGCCGGGCGCATCGGCCTGTCCGCCTCCTTCCTGAACCTGACGGACCTGATCGATGATACGGTGCTGAAAGAGCACCTGCAGGCGGCCCGGGACTGGGCGGACGGCATCGGGGCGCCGCTGAAAAGCGCCATGACGGCGGATGTGAACGGTTATTCCCCCGCCCTGCCCGACGCCCTGTCCGCCATCGGCGTGCGGTATTTTTACTCGGCGCTGCATACGCACCACGGCATGTACCCCCTGCACCGCAATCCGGCGTTTTTCCGCTGGCGCGGCCCGGGGGGAGGCAGCGTGCTGACCTTTGTGGGCGAGCACTACCACTGGGGGCATGTGCTGGGGCTGTGCCCCCACGGCACGTCCTCCTTCATGCTCAACGACGACCTGCTTTGGGAAATCGAGAGCGGCAAGCGCTTTTCCACCGACGCCGAGACCACCGAGCGGGAAGAATTGGATCTGGCGGCAAAGCGGATCACCCGGTATCTGGCCGGGCTGGAAGCAGCAGGCTGGCCGCTGGATTACATCCCGGTGTTCGTCAGCGGCATCCTTTCGGACAATTCCCCGCCTAACGGCCGGGTGGCGGAACGGGTGAACCGGCTGAACGCGCTCTTTGGCGGCCAGGTCACCCTGGAAATGGCGACGCTGGACACGTTTTTTGAGATGCTGGAGGCTTCGGGCGCGGACATCCCGGAGTACAGCGGCGATTTTACGGACTGGTGGGCGGACGGGATCGGCTCCACGCCGGAGGCGGTGAAAATCTACCGGGAGGCCCAGCGGAAGAGAAACCTGGCCGCGGCCCTGGATCCTGAAAAAAAGTATACGGATAAGGCCCTGTGGCGTACGTCCTCCCGGAATATGATGCTCTACGCCGAACACACCTGGGGCCACTCCGCCTCCGTATCCGATCCCTGCAAATCCCTGGTGGCAGAGATGCACTGCAAAAAAACCTCTTACGCGGTGAACGCGAACACCGAGGCGGGAGAGCTGCTGGACGGCGTTCTGGCGGGCCTGGGCAGCCGGGCGATCTATCCGGACCGATCCCTGCGCTTCCGGGTGCTGAATCCGTATCCCTTCCCAATCACAGCCCCGGCCGCCGTGCCGCTGCTGGGCTGGGAATACCCCCTGGGCTGCGCCCAGAAGGAGCTTCCGCTCTCCCTTTCGGACGCGGTGACGGGGGAAATCTTCCCCACCCAGACCGGGCCGGGCCCCCGGGGACGCCTGGCGGAAACGGTGCTGACGCTGGCCCCGGGAGAAAGCCGGGACCTTCAGCTGTCCTACCGGGAAGCGGGCGGGGAAATGCCGCCGCATACGGCCTGGATGTGCGCGGACGCGGTGAGGGACCTGGCGGAAATCCCGGGCCTGGCAGCGCCCTCGTATATCGAAAGCCGGTTCTTCACCCTCCGCACGGACCCGCAGAAGGGGATCAGCTCCATCGTTTACAGGGAAACAGGCACAGAGCTCCTGGACACGGCCAGCCCCTACGGCGCTTTTGCATGCGTTTACGAAGTGACGCCCGCCTCCGGCCCGCAGACGGCTTCCCGGCGGCGCATGGGCCGCAGCCGCCAGACCGTGAATACCCGGCAGTATCCGGCCCGCCCCGCGCGCTTTGCCGTGACCGGCCAGGGCGAAGCGTCCGTGACGCTGCGTCTCGCTTTCAGCCTGGAAGGCACGGATGAATGCTCCCTTGATTTCAGGGTATGGAACCTGCTGCCGCGCATCGACGCCGTGCTCCGGGTCAGGAAGAAAAGCTGCCCCGACGCCGAGGCCCTTCAGGCCATGCTGCCCTTCGTGACGGACAGCGGCAATGAAACCTGGATCGACAAAACCGGCTGCGTCATGCGCCCCGGGATCGATCAGCTGCCGGGCACCTGCAAGGAATTCTGGTGCCTGCAAAACGGGCTCCTCCGCCGCGGCCAAAAGTTCGACCTGGTCATCGGCTCTCCCGACGTGCCCCTGGTTTCTTTTGGCGAAGGAAACAAAGGGCCCGTCACACTGTGTGACGGGCACGATACGGACCTGAACCGGGCGGTGATCTGCAGCCGGATCATGAACAATTTCTGGGAAACAAACTTTGCCGCCGATCTGGGGGGCTGGCACGAATTCCGCTATTTCCTCACGGTATCGCCGCCGGACGATCCCGAAATACAGCTGCGAAAATGCGCCGCCGCCTGTGCCGGGCTGCCGGTGCTGTGCCTGTAAAACGGTTTTACAAACCGTCCTCAAACAGGTGGGGTTCGCTCAGCAGGCCCGAGGGCGTGAGCATATAGCAGCGGGTCCAGCGCATGCCGGCGCTGCGCCAGGCCGCGGGGCCGAACCAGATGACGGATGGGTCGTTGAGGTGCAGCGCGCCGAAGGAATTGATGCGGCTGGCATAAACGGAAATCTCCAGGGTATGCTCCCCCTCCGGCAGGAAGCCGAGGTCGGCCTCCGACGGGGACAGGGACAGGTTGGCGACGCGCTTTCCGTCCAGCTCCGCCGTCACGCAAGGCGCGGAAAACCGGCCGAGCCGCAGGCGCAGCCTGCGTCCGCCCTTCAGATGCCAGCGGTAGACCATTGTACCGGAATAAAAAGGGAAGCCCTGATAGGTCCAGTCGCCGTAGGCAAGCGTCCGCGGCGCGGGAATGATCCGCTTGTCCGCACCGGCGACCCGGACGCCAAAGTCCCCCAGCAGGAAGACGTTCTCAACGGATACGGAAGCGGCGATGGGCTTGGTGATTTCCACGGTGTTTTCCCCGGCGCGGACGGGCCCCGCCCGGAAGCAGGCGATGGCCTGGTCGGTGAAATAACCCGCGGGCGTCCTGTCCATAGGCACGCCGTTCAGCAGAATGACGGACTGGTCGGCGTCCTCCAGCGCCAGGCGCGCGTTTGGCAGGTCAATGTCCGAATGGAAAGAAATGAGAAGGGACAGCGTGTGCTCCGCCTTTTCCGGCGGCAGCGCCCAGGGCTGGGCACCCGACACCGAAGCGGTGGAGATGCCCAGCTTTTCTTTTGCCATAACGCCGATCCTGAGCATGTCCTCTTCGTCCTGCCACGCTCCATCGTCCGTGCGCCACCTGGCGGTATCCAGCACCAGCACGTTGTCCTCCGCCGGAATGACCTCCTCCGGCGGCGGCAGAAAAGATTCATTGGCCGGTTCGCGCACAGGGGACAGTTCCTCCGCCATCCGGATGCCGTAGCTGCCGTTCAGGGCGCTTTCCCGGGCGGAAGCAGGCGCGGAGGCGGCATCTGCGGGGGAGAAGCGCAGCAGCAGGCTGTCCTGTCCCCAGCAGGTCCAGGCCAGCACGGTGCCGCTTACGCCGCGTTCCGCCGGATAGGGACGGATTTCCCCCGTCAGGGTATCATAGACCGTCACATCCCAGCAGCCCTTCATTTCCACCAGGTATTCCTCGCTGACGTCAGGCGCGCCGTGGACGGCGGGACGGGTATGGGCGATGAACGCGTTGCGGCAGTCTCCGTCCCGGCGCAAGGCGCAGACCAGCCCTTCCGCCGGGGCGCCGCGCCGGTCCAGGATGCGGATTTCCCGCGTCGGCAGCAGGCTTTGGTTCAGCGCTTCCCGATCCCAGGGAAGGCATGCGCATTCCTTGGCGAAAACCTGCGCGTCACCGGAGGGGACCGCGTCCACATATTTTGGCGCGCTGCCCAGGAAGATGACCTGCCCGCCCGTTTCCCGAAAAGCCCGCAGCCTGTCCAGGGTGGTGCGCCGCAGCGTATCGCAGGCGGGCACGATCACCGCGTCATAGGCCATTTCACCCACCCGGAACAAAGCGCCCGGCTGATACAGACTTGGCAGCGTGGATTCGCAGATGTAGTCAAAATCCAGCGTATCGTTCAGCAGCCAGTCCGTCAGCTCCGCAAAGCGCCGGTCCATTTCAGCGCGCCTGCGCCCGGTTTGGTCGTTGGGGCCAAAGGCGATCCAGCAGGATTCAACGGGATGGATCACGCCGATGCGGATGAGCGGCCTGCCGCGGGTCATCAGGGTGTTGACGCGGGCAAAGTGATCCTCGATGAAGGGGTATTCCTTCCACCATGCGCTTTGATGGCCGATGGAGGCGGGATAATCGCGCTTGGATTCCCCGTGCATGGAGCACCAGTACAGGTGATGGACGCGGACGGTAACGCCCAGCGCCGCCTGCCAGTCCCCCTGCAGCTTGTGCCCTTTGAAATCAAAATCCCAATTGGTGACGCCGTACAGCTCGCTGGTCACGCCCGGGCAGCCCTGCTGGTGCGCCGCGGAAGCGGCCTGCTTGACCGTCACGAACTCGCGGCCGTCGCACAATTGGTCCACGCCGGGCAGCGTGAAGGCGCGGTAAGCGCGCATGACTTCGCCCACGGACCGGGTCTGGCTGTCCAGGGTGCCCTCGTTCATCATGTGGCCCGTCATCAGGATCCCGTGGTTTTTGCACCATAAGCCGATCTGGTCGCAGTAAGCGGATACGAAGCGTTCCGTGGTATGGTCGTGGAAGCGGTAGCGGGTGCGGGAGATCCCCTCCGGCAATTCCCAGACCACCTCCGGAAGCCGGTCCAGCAGGCTTTCGCCAAAGGCGCGCTGATAGCTTTCCTCCAGGTCCCCCGTCCAGGGAAGCAAGATGTCCTGCAGGTCAAAGGAGCGGGAAAGCGTGGTCTTTTTGGGCATCTGGGGCTCATCGGTAAAGATGGCCGGGCAGAGGGCGCCGATATCGCTGCCCAGCGCTTCCTGGTAGCGGCCGTGGGTGATGCGGATGAAATCCCGGATGGCGGAGGGGTTCATGGTATCCACATAGCCGTGAAAATGGAACCAGGGGCTGGGTTTGGCCCGCTGCTCCGATGCGTACCAGATACCTTGGCCGCCCTCTTCCTTTTCCCCCAGCCGCCGGTAGGAGGACAGGCATCCCCGGCTGTCCAGAGATACCTGATACCGGGCCAGCAGGCGGCTGTCCTCCCCGGGCCTGCGGGGCGAAAACACAAGAAAGCGCTGCCGGTTTTCTTCCTTTTCCGTCACATACCCGCCGGCAAACCCAGAGGGCCACTTGTCCTCGTCGTACAGCCAGGCCAGCATCCCGCGTTTCCGGGCTTCCTCCGCGCAGAGGCGGATCTTGTCCATGAAGGCGTCGGACAGGTATTTAACGCTCATGCCGCTGCGGGTGTGCATATGGAACCCGCCCATGCCCATCTGCTGCATCACGGCGATTTCCATGCGGAGCAGGTCCTCCGGCAAATCGCAGTTCCAGGCCCAGAAAGGAGCGCCGCGGTATTCCGCGGTGGGATGCCGGAACAAAGCCGGATCAGGCGATTTTTCACTGCTGCGGGGATAGAGCATGGGGGTTCCTCCTTTGGCGCGGCAAACACAGCCGCGCTTTTTCTGGCAATCAGCGGGTTATTTTTTGAGGCGCAGCGTCACGATTTCAAAAGGCCGGAAGGAAAGGCTGAAGGCACGGTCCTTGACGGGCAGCGCTTCCCCGTCTTCCTCCGCCAGGGAGCACAGCCGGGCGGAAGCAAAGGGAACCCGGGGACGGCATACCGCCTGCCGGGCGCCGCCCATGCTTTCATACAGCCGGATCACCATGTCGCCGGAGCCGTCCTCCGCCAGCTTGACGCTTTCCACCGCAACGGAGGGGCAGTCCACCTCCAGGATGCGCAGCGGGTCGCAGGCGCCGGGCGCCGTGATCAGCGGATCATTCAGCGCGTCGGCGGCATTCTGGACGCCGCCTTCCTCCAGCGGGCCGTTCCAGGCGCGGTAAACGTAGATGAAGCTGTGATGCCCCCGGTCGGCTTCGGGATCCGGATATACCGGGGCGCGCAGGAGGCTTAAGCCAATCACGCCGTCGTTTACGGAGACGCCGTATTTACAGTCGTTGAGCAGCGCCGCGCCGCGGGAGGCGTCCGTCAGGGCAGTCCAGGCGTGGGCACAGACCTCGAACCGATCCGCGTCATAATGGCGGGAGCGATGGGCCGGGCGGGAAAGATAGCCAAACTGGATCTGGTGGGCCGCGGTGTCCGCGTCGATGCCGGTATCAAAGGACACCTTCAGCAGGCGGTGCCGCTCATGCCAGTCCGCTTCGGTGATGAATTCAAGCTGGTCTTCCTCAGCCGTGAGGCGGATGCGCTGCTCGATCACGGAGGATGAGAACCGGAGGGTCACCTTCAGCTCCGCGTACAGGCCGCCGGGGCAGGCGATTTCCGTTTCACATACCGCTTGCAGCGGCACCTCCCGGCGCTCTGTCTGGCTGTCGATATCCCAGGCGTCAAAGCGGCGGGGCAGGTCGCGGTACAGGTGGAACACGTTGGACGCGGACCGCACCCGTTCCTGTCCGTCCGCGCGGGTGACCATGGAAAGCAGTTCCCCGCGCTCATTGATTACCGCCCGGACAGCGTTGTTTTCAAACACATAATTGCCGCCCTGCTTTTGCAGCGTGACATGCTTTCCGGCGGGCACGGCGGCGGGATACAGGGTGACGGCGGACATCGGTTCAAGACTAACCAGCACCAGCGCCCCGTCCCCGTCCGGGCACGCCTCGAAGCGCGTCCCGTCCCCGGCGGCAGCGCCCTTCGCAAAGCGGCTGTCCGCGCGGATCATCCGCGTGACCCGGTGGGACGAGGGATGAAAGACCGTAAGGCTGTCTCCTTCTCCCAGGAAAGCACCCAGCGCTTCCTTTGCGCCGTTTATAGCTTTTTCCTGAATCTGCGCCAATTCCTTCCGTGCCCGGTCGTAGACCTCGGCGATAGAGGAGCCGGGCAGAATGTCGTGGAACTGGTTTGTGAGCAGCAGCTTCCAGGTTTCTTCCAGGGCAGCGGCGGGGTATGACCCCCGGCCTGTGAAGGAGGCAAAAGCCGCCAGCATCTCCCAGGCGCGCAGCGCGTGCTCGGCCCGGCGGTTGCCTTTTTTGACAGCCGCCTGGGTGGTATAGGTGCCCCGGTGGCAGGGCACGTACAGCTCGCCCCGGTAGATGGGGAGGTTTCCGGTGTTCCGTTTTTTCAGGTAGTCGTCCGGGGCCATCCAGTACAGCTTGGGCGCCCCCTGCAAATCCCGCTGGCGGCGCACCTGCTCCATATCGTCGCGGGTGGGGCCGCCGCCGCCGTCGCCGTAGCCGAAGGGCAGGTAAAAATCGCAGCTTCCATCCGTCTCCAGCCGGTTCTCCCAGCGCTTGTGCACGGTGGCCGCGTCCACCTGGGTCTCATAGAACATGTGCAGGAAGCTGGGGATGGCCGTGCCGTCCAGGCCGCGCCACAGAAAAGCGTGGTGCGGGAAGGGTTCCGCGTCGTTATAGGACCAGAAGATCTTCTGGGTGGTCAGGCCGGTCATGCCGAAGCCCTTGATGATCTGGGGCAGGGCGGCGCTGTAGCCGAATGTGTCCGGCAGCCAGGCCACCCGGCTGTCCACGCCCAGCACCTCCCGGAAATACCGCCTCCCATACAGGAATTGGCGCACCAGCGCTTCGCCCCCCGCCATATTGGTGTCCGGCTCCACCCACATGCCGCCGTCGGCGATCCAGCGCCCCTCCGCGATGGCGGCCTTCACTTCCTCGAACAGGTCCGGGTAATACCGCCGGCACAGCTCGTATTCCGCGCACTGGCTGGCGAGAAACACCGCCTCCGGGTATTCTTTCAGCAGGCGCAGCTGGGCGGCAAAGGTGCGGGCCGTTTTGCGCCGGGTTTCCCCGATGGGCCACAGCCAGGCGAAATCCAGGTGAGAATTGGCCACGACCCCCATGGAAGCGGCAAACGTGCCGTTATGCGCGTTCCGAAGCGGGGCGATCAGCTCCCGGGCCGCAAGGCAGGCCCGCCGCCGCTCCGGCAGGGGCTGTTCCAGATCCAGCATATCCAAAAGCCTGGCAAACCCGTCCTCCAGCGCTTCCCGGAAACCGTCGTTCCGGTCCAGATAGTCATGCACGTCCCGAAGAACGGTCAGGTCAAGCCACAGCTGATACGCTTCCTCATTCCAGAACCCGAAGGTGCTGCGGCCGACGGCCGCCGGTTCCGTGCGCGTGAACGTGACGCCCTCCTCCGGGAAGACGGGGCGGCTGGGGTGCGCGGGCAGCGGCGTGCCTCCGTACACTTCCATGGCGACGGAAAAGGTTTCCCCGCCGGAAGCCCGGTACGCCACGGTCTGGTCCACGATATAATGGTGGGGATGATCCAGGCGGTCAGCCCGGCGCGCGCCGAAGGGGCGGCCGTTGACGAACAGGGTGGCCTCCCCCCCGGGATTCAGGTCCATCACGATCCGCTCACCCCGGGCCTCCTGGGGCACCGAAAAACGGGAAAACATCCAGGCGTATTCCCTGGGCCGGCCCCACACGGTGCCTTCAGGCCAGGGAGCCCGGGGCAGGCGTTCCGCTTCCGCCAGGCTGAGCTCCTCTTCTGTTTTGAAGCCCTCCAGGAGCATTTCCCCCAGGGGGTGGTACAGATCCGCTGCCAGGGCGTCGATGACATGCTGCAGCTGTTCCTTCAGCTCGTTGACCATACGTTCCCTCCTCAATAGGTCCCTTCGGTTGAAAAGGTGATGTCCATTTCCTCCTTGCGGCGCGAATGGCGGCTGCGCTCCAGGAGCATTTCTTTGAAGGCCGCTTCGTCAAACGGAAGATCCACGGGCCTGCCCAGCCAGGAGGACAGGTGCATGGCGTTGGACAGCATCAGGCCGCGGATCCCCTCCCGGCCGTCCGCCACCAGCGGCTCCCCCCGGAGGATATGGGCCGCAAAAGCGTTGATGACGGCAGGATGCTGGGGATTTAGGCCGTCGGTTTCCACCTGGAAGGTTTCACAGGCCGGCTTTTGAAACCCTTCGGGACAGGAGGCGCACCAGGAGCGCTCATCCACCGCCAGCCGGGAGAACGTAAGGACGTCTCCCTCGCATACGACCTTACCCCGGGTGCCGGTGATCTCCAGGCGGTTGGTGCCGGGCGCGTCGCCTGTGGTGGTGACGAATACGCCGGTGGCTCCGTTTTCAAATTCCAGATACGCGGTCACGTCATCCTCCACCTCGATATCGTGCCATTTTCCTTCATGGCAGAAAGCGCGCACCCGCACCGGAAGCCCGCAGAGCCACTGCAGCAAGTCCAGCTGGTGGGGGCACTGGTTCAGCAGCACGCCGCCGCCTTCCCCGCTCCAGGTGGCGCGCCAGGCGCCAGAATCATAGTACATCTGCGTGCGGTACCAGTCGGTGATCAGCCAGGACACCCGCTTCAATTCTCCCAGCTCTCCGCTTTGGACCATCTCTTTCAGCTTGCGGTACACGCAGTTCGTCCGCTGGTTGAACATCATGGCGAAGGCCAGCTCCGGGTGCCGGTCCGCTTCCTCGTTCATTTCCCGCACCTGCAGCGTGTAAACGCCCGCGGGCTTTTCCACCATCGTGTGCAGTCCGTGCCGCATGGCCTCGATGGCCAGGGGCGGATGCTGATAATGCGGAACGCAGATGATGACCGCATCGCAATCTCCGGAGGCAATCAGCTCGCTGCCCTCCGTAAACACCGGGATCTGCGGCAGCTTTTCCCGGATCCATTCCCGCCGGGACGCGCGCCGGTCCGCCGCGGCGGTGATTTCCACCTCCGGGCTCAGCCCCGCCAGAATATTGCCCACATGCCCGGATCCGATATTGCCGGCGCCAATGATCCCCAAACGAATTTTGTCCATATTTTGCTTCTCCTGTCTGCCCGTCCGCTGAACGGCCCCATCCGAAAAAAGATTCAATATGTGCTCCGATCCACTTTTTTATCCTTTATCCCAGCTGATAATCCTGATGATATCATACCTGCCCGGAGAAAATCTTGCAAGGAAAAAAACGACTAAAAATGTGCAGGAATTCACCCGGACATGTTTCATGCGCTATTTTGGGGGATCGTGACGCTTTTTCTTTTCCTCCCGTTCTGGTATAATTGGATGGATGAACCGGCGCCTGTGCCGGGTTCGAAGGAAACATAAGGGGAGGAAAGCGTGATGCTGTGCAAAAAATATCGGGATGGTCTGCGCTGGGTGGTCTATCAGATTTACCCCCGCAGCTTCATGGACAGCAACGGAGACGGCATCGGTGACTTAAGGGGCATCATACAGAAACTGGACTACCTGAAGGAACTGGGCGTCAACGCGGTCTGGCTTTGCCCCTGTTATCAAAGCCCCAATGATGACAACGGATATGATATTTCGGACTATCGAAGCATCAATGATGAATTCGGCACCATGGCGGATATGGACGATCTGATCCGGCGCCTCCATGCGCTGGATATGAAGCTGATCATGGATTTTGTGCCCAACCACACGTCCACTGCCCACCGTTGGTTCCAGGAATCCAGAAAGGGGAAAAACAATCCGTACAGTGATTTTTACTACTGGTTTGACGAAATCCCCAATGACTGGAAGTCCGTTTTCCGGGGAAGCGCCTGGGAATATGATGCCATGCGCGGCCAGTATTATCTGCATTCCTTCGCTGTCAGCCAGGCGGATTTGAATTGGAGCAATCCCGCTGTGGCGAGCGCCATGAAGGATACGCTGGATTTCTGGATCGACAAGGGCGTCGACGGCTTCCGGGTGGACGTGATCGACAGGATCGCAAAGGATTTTCCTGCGGGGCGCAACGGCTTCGGCCCGCATCTCCATGAATATATCCACGATTTGTTTGGCCGGGGAAAAGCCGCCGCGCTTTTTACCGTCGGGGAAAGCGGCGTGACGGATACTGACGAATTGATCCGGCATTGCGCCGCCGGGCGGGAGGAGCTGAGCACGCTGTTCCTGTTTGACCACATGAATTGCGGGCGGTATAACAAGTTTACCCCAAAGCAGGACAGCTTGAAAACCCTGCGGGACCATCTGATCCATTGGCAGCGGGAAACGGCAAAGTATGATCTGCTCCACAGCCTGTTTGTGGACAACCACGATCAGCCGCCCATGATCTCCCGGATTGCCGACGACCGGGAAAAGCGGTATGAATCCGCTGCCTGCATGGCCGCAATGCTGTATCTGCTCAAAGGCGTTCCGTTTATTTATCAGGGCCAGGAAATCGGCGGAGCGAGTGCGCATTATGACAGCATCGGCTGCTTTAACGATATCGAAACCATCCAAGCTTACCGGGAATTCTGCCAAACGATGCCGAAGGATCAGGCGCTTGAAAAAATTAACTTCGGCAGCCGGGACAACGCCCGCCATCCCATGGCATGGAACGGCGGCGAAAACGGCGGCTTCTCCGCAGGCAAGCCTTGGATCGCGCTCCATTCCCGGTATCGGGACATCAACGTCCAAAAGGATTTGGCCGCGGAACGCTCGGTTTACCGCTTCTATCAGGCATTGCTCAAGCTGCGCCGTTCAAACGCGGTTTTCCTGGACGGCGACGTGCAGGTCGTCTCTTCCGCCGAGGACCCCTTCTTCATCTTCACCCGTTCGCTGAACGGCGAAAAATGGGCGGTGATCTGCAATTTTGAAAGCGAACAGCAGATTGCGCTGCCTTTCCGGTGCGAAGCCCCCGCGCTTGCCAGCCTGGACAGGGCATCGGCGGACGGGGCATACGCGCCGTATGAATGCGCCGTTGCGAAAATCAAGGATTGATCTTTATCTTTCCAAAAAAGATGCGCATGACAAGTCCTGAAAAAGATGATATACTGAGTTTAGACAGGACGGTTCCGCCGGATGATCCGGCAAAGGAGGAAAGAACCGAACCTATCACGCATTCCAACAGAAAAGGCAATTGATATCCGTTCATCCGCGGGATCATTTCCCGGGCGTTTCGATCCCTGCCGATTTCTCATTTGACCCATGCTGCATTTTACAGAGCAGCAGAGAGGATACACCCATGAAAATATCAAAGAAGGACGCCCTTACCTGGTTCGAATTTTTTGCCTCCCTGCCGGAGGAGGAAGACCTCATGCCGGGGCAGACGGAGATCGCCCTGTCCGTGTTCGCCCAGATCGAAAATGCGGTGAACGCGCGCCACAGGGAACTGATGGCGAAAATCCCGCATCTGAAAACGCTGGGGGGACGCACGTATTTTGTGGGCGACGAAAGCAAATTCCCCGGCGGGTGCCGCTCCTGCCTGATGGGAACGGGGCTTTCCGCCGTGCGGAAAACCAACAAATGCGACGCCGCCTGCAAATTCTGCTATGACTTTGGCCATCTGGACAGCCAGCCGCCTGTGGGCGAGGGCATGTGGGAAATCGGCGGAACCAAGTTTTACGAGGAGGATCTTGACCTGCTCCTGTCCATCCAAAAAAAACCCACCGGGATTTCCTATGTGTATCTTGAGCCCTTCATGGAAATCGAAAAATACTTCGGCGTGGTGCGCAAATTCCATGAAGCGGGCATTCATCAGCACCTGTATACCAACGGCATCCACGCTGACCGTGAAAGCCTTAAGGCGCTTGCCGAAGCCGGGCTGGACGAGATCCGCTTTAACCTGGGCGCCTCCCACTGCTCCGGCAAGGTGATCGAGCATATGGCCGCCGCAAGGGAATTCTTTCCCCGCGTCGGTATTGAAACCCCCATGACGCCGGAGTTTTATCGGGAATTCATGGAGAAGAAATACCCCATCTTTGCCACGGGCGCGGACTTCATCAACTGCGCCGAGCTGCACCTGAATGAAAACAACATCGGCAATTACGCGGGAGAAAACCTGTATCTGTGCCGCCAGGGCTACGTTTCCCCCATTTTCAGCCGGAATCTGACCCTGCAATTCATGGCCGCTGCCGACGAGGAACAGTGGCCGCTGCTGGTGCACGACTGCTCCAACCGCACCAAGCTTGCCCGCGGCCTGAACCTGAGCGCCAAGGAGGGCGGCTGGTTTGGCCAAAGCGGCTACGGCTGCGAGTTCACCCGCCTCCCCTACGCCTATTTCCTGCCCGTGCTGCGGGACGGCAGCTTCCTTTTCCTGGAGGAAGAGCCCATGCCCGCGGGGTTTGGCATGGGAGACATCATTTTGTGAAAACGTTACCATTCACCTATTTGGAAGAGACTAAGCAGCATTTCCTGCGGGGGGTGTCGGGGGAACTCCCCCGACTGTAATCCGCAGACGGCGGCGTGTACGTCGCCGGGGCCCGAAGCGCCCGGAAAACCTGCCCTTAGCTGAATGGTAGCGTGAAAACGCCGCCATTCCCCCTGCGCGTATCGGAAAGGTATTGACAAGAAATTATTCAAAATGTATAATTATATCAGTAATTCAACCAAATTTAAAAGGAGGCATATCCCGATGAAGAAAACAATTGCTCTGTTGTTGGCCATGATCATGGTGCTGTCCGTGTGCGCCGTGGCGGCTGCGGAAGCGCCCAAGGGCAAAGTGATGCTGTATTCCTCCATGCAGGAAGCGCAGCTGCAGGCCATTGAGCAGGCGTTTGAGGCGAAATATCCCGGCGTGGATATGGAATACTACTACGCGGGCGGCGGCAAGCTGGTCACCAAGATGACCACCGAAGCCCAGGACGGCGGCCAGATCGCCAGCGACCTGGTGTGGCTGGGCGACCCCTCCGACTACGAGGTGTTCAAGGCCAACGGATGGCTGGAGCCCTACGTTTCTCCCGAAACCGAGCACATCGCCAAGGCGTATATGGATCCTGACGGCTACTACACCGCCGGCCGTCTGGTGACCATGGGCATCGCCTGGTTCATCGGCGTGGACGAAGCGGACGCGCCCAAGACCTGGAACGATCTGCTGGATCCCAAGTGGCAGGGCCAGATCATCATGACCGACCCCGCCCAGGCTTCCACCACCAAGTATTGGATGGCCGCCATGATGCAGTCTCCCAAGTACGGCCCCGCCTACTTTGAAAAGCTGCGGGACAACGGCGTGGAGCTGGAAAGCGGCACCACCGCCACCCATAACCGCGTGGCCGACGCCTCCTACCAGGTGGGCATCTGCCTGGACTACGTGTCCGCCAACCTGATCGCCGAGGGATCCCCCATGGCGTTCCATTACACCACCGAGGACGTCATCACCATGACCAGCCCCGTGGCCATCATCAAGGGCTGCGCCAATCTGGACAATGCCAAGCTGCTCATGGACTTCATCCTCTCCAAGGATGGCCAGGAGGTGCTGGTGGCCAACAACCTGGTGTCTGTGCGCGACGACGTGGAAATGAAGGTGGATACCTCCGCCATTGCCGCCATCAACATGGAAGTGGACTACACCGGGCTGGGCGAAAACCTGCAGAATTACCTGAACGAATTCAACAAGATCTTCGGCAAATAAGCTTCCCCCAGCGGCGGGCATGCCCGTTTTCAGAACGGACATGCCCGTTTCAGATTATTGAAAAACCTTTGGGATGCATCGAAGGGTCGCAGCCCTTCGATTTTCAATCCGCAGGCAACGGCGTGTACGTTGCCGAGGAGCAGCTGAAAGCTGCTTCCTTTATCCATTTCCGGCCGCAAAAATAGGGTTTTGGGCCTCCTTTGGAGGTCGAAAACCCATTTTTGCAGGAAATGGATGGATCAACCGTAAGGAGAATGATCTATGGCCAATGTGAAATTTGACGACATCACCTTCCGTTACGGGACCAACACGGTGCTGGAGCATTTTTCGCTGGAAGTGGAAAGCGGAACGATCGTGTGCCTGGTAGGGCCCAGCGGATGCGGCAAAACCACGCTGGTGCGCGCGCTGCTGGGGCTGATCAAGCCGGAGACGGGCTCCATTACCGTGGGAGACCGGGTGCTGTTCGACGCGAAAAAGCGGGTGAACACCCCCGCCGAAAAGCGGAACATCGGCATCGTGTTCCAGGACTACGCCGTGTGGCCCCACATGACCGTGCTGGAAAACGTGAGCTATCCCCTGAAAAAACAGCGCAGGCCCAAGGATGAAATCAGGCAGCGCGCCCTGCGCGCCCTGGAGCAGGTGCACATGACGGAATACGCCAACCACCTGCCCAACCAGCTTTCCGGCGGCCAGCAGCAGCGCGTAGCCATCGCCCGGGCCCTGGTTGTGGACAGCGACGTGCTGGTGATGGACGAACCCATTACCAACCTGGACGCCAAACTGCGGGAGGAAATGCTGCTGGAGATCCGCATGATCCAAAAGCGCCTGGGCGCCACCATCCTCTATATCACCCACGACCAGCAGTCCGCCCTGCAGCTGTGCGACAAAATGGCCATCATGCAGCAGGACGGCACCCTGTGCCAGTACGGAACCGACGAGGAAATCATCCTCCACCCCGCCAACCGGTTCACCTTTGAGTTCATCGGCGTGTCCAATTTCCTCCCGCTGGAAAAGGATGGAGGGGGCCTGGCGCTCAACTGCGGGGTGAAAATCCCTTATCCCGATCAGGTGCCCCGGGAAGCGCAGAACGGGGGCTACGACCTGGGCGTGCGGCCCAACGACATCGTATTCGACACCGCCTCGCCCCTCAAGGCGAAGGTGGATTCCCGGGTGTTCCTGGGCAGCGAATACAACTATTTCCTGTCCCTGGGGGAAAAGCAGATCCGCGTGCAGCAATCCATGCTGGACGCCCGCACCAAGGGCGTTGCCAACGAGGGGGAAACCGTGGGCATCCGTTTTTTGAACACCCGGTTTTACCCCACCGGGAAAGGAGTTGAAACGGCATGAAAAAAAACGGCATCGTCAGCGCCGAATTGGCGGCTGTGGATGGGCGCAAGCGCTTGAACATGGACAAAGTGATGACGGCAGTGTGCTTCATCCTGCTGCTGATCATCGTGGTGATCCCCATTTTCATGATCGTCTACAACGCTTTCTTCTACCAGGGAAAGCTGGAAGTGAATATGTTCGTGGAGCAGCTCACCGAGCCCAACAACCTGGGGGCCATGTGGAACACCCTGAAAATCGCCGTGTTCACCACCATCCTGGGTACGGTCATGGGCGTATTCTACGCCTGGCTGCTGGGCCGAAGCGACATTCCCGCCAAGGGATTGATGCGGGCCCTGTTCAACATCCCTTACATGTTCCCGCCCTTCCTGGGGGCCATGGCCTGGGATATGATGTTCAACGGCCGGTCGGGCTACATCAACAAATGGCTGCGTGACCTGTTCCATCTGAGCGCCATGCCCATCAACATCAACTCCGTCTGGGGCATCGTGTTTGTGGAGGTCAGCTACTACTTCCCCTTTGTGTTCATGCAGGTGGTGTCCGCCCTGGAGCGTATGGACCCGACCCTGGAGGAATCCGCCCGCATCGCCGGGGCGAGGCAGCGGCAGGTCATCTGGAAGATCACGCTGCCGCTGGTGAAGCCCGCCATCTCCGCCGGCGCGCTGCTGATTCTCACCACCTCCCTGGCCCACTTCGGCGTTCCCGCCATCCTGGGCTATGCCAAGCGCATCTATACCCTGCCCACCCGCATCTATGAAGTCATCTACAACTCCGGCGGCTCCTTTGACGGCATCCGCCAGGGCGCGGCCATATCTGTCATGCTGGTGGTGGTGGTGGCGCTGGCTTTGATCCTGCAAAACCGCATCCTGTCCGCGGGCAGCTACGATATCATCAAGGGCAAATCCATGCGTCCCACGCTGATCAAGCTGCGCGGGGCGAAGATCCCCCTGTTCCTGCTGGCCATCCTGACGCTGGTGATGATCGTGATCGTGCCGCTGGTGATGATCGTGCTCATCTCCTTCCTCAAGGCGTACGGCCTGCCCCTGGAATTCAAGAACTTCACCTTCGCCCAGTATGAGAAGGTGTTCGCCGCCAACGGCACCATCGCATCCATCCGCAACTCCCTGTTCGTGTCCATCACTGCCGGCATTATCTGCATGTTCCTGGGCACGCTGGTGGCCTACGTGGTGCAGAAAATCCGGCCCCGGGGCAAGGGCGTGCTGGAGGTCATTTCCATGCTGCCCTACGCCATCCCCGGCACGGTGCTGTCCATCGGCGTGATCCTGGCCTGGAGCGGGCGGATCGCGGGCATCAACCTGTACAACACCATCTGGATCATCCTGGTGGCGTACCTGGCCCGCTACCTGAGCTTCAGCATGAAGACCTCCTCGGCGGCACTCTTGCAGGTGCACTCTTCCCTGGAGGAGGCGGCCCGGGTCTGCGGCGCCAGCCACACGGAAAGCCTGGCGGACGTGACGCTGCCCCTGATCCGCCCCGCCATGGTGAGCGGCTTCTTCCTGATCTTCCTCCCCGCCATGCGCGAGGTGACCACCTCCATCCTGCTGTACGGCCCCTACACCCGCACCCTGGGCGTGCAGATTTACTCCCTGCGCGACGCGGGCATGATCCCGCAGGCGGCAGCGCTGGCAACGGTGGCCATCGGCATCATCATCATTCTCAACACCATCGTCACCAAGCTGACCAAAGACAGGAAGGGGGTATGATCCATGGCGGACCAGATCGTGCTGAACCATGTGACCAAACGGTTTACCACCAAAACTTTGGGCGACATCGTGGCCGTGGACGACTTCAACCTCAGCGTGCATGAGGGCGAATGCTTTTCCTTCCTGGGCCCCTCCGGCTGCGGCAAATCCACCACCCTGCGCATGATCGCGGGCTTTGAGGATTTAACGGAAGGCGAAATCGAGCTGTGCGGAAAGCTGGTGTCCAGCCGGAAAAAGAACCTGTATGTGCCGCCGGAGGAGCGCGGCCTGGGCATGGTGTTCCAAGCGTTCGCCGTGTGGCCCCACATGAACGTGTTTGAAAACGTGGCCTTTCCCCTGCGCATCCAGAAGGTCAACAAGACGGATATCGTCAGGCGCGTGAACGAGGCGCTTCACCACACCAGCCTGACCGGCCTGGAGAAGGTATTTCCCGGCGACCTGTCCGGCGGCCAGCAGCAGCGCATCGCCCTGGCCCGCGCCATCGTGACCAACCCCAAGGTGATGCTGCTGGACGAGCCCCTGTCCAACCTGGACCCCAAGCTGCGTGAGACCATGCGCTTCGAAATCAAGGCGCTGCAAAGGAAATTCAACTTCACCATCATTTTCGTGACCCACGACCAATCCGAAGCCATGGCCATCTCCGACCGGATGATGGTGTGCGACATGGGCAAGATCATGCAGATCGACACCCCGGAAAACCTGTACAACAAGCCCTGCAACCGCTTTGTGCACAACTTCCTGGGCGAGAGCACCTTTATCAACGTGGTCATCAAGGACGGCAAAGCCTATCCCAAGGGCCGCGAGGAACAGGCACTTGACCTGCCCGTGCCCGCCGGCGCCGCGGCGGAAATGGTGGTGGCCACCCGGCCCAATGAAATCGCCCTCACCGGCCCCGGGGAAGGCGGATTCGCCACCCACGTGGAAAAGCGCATCTTCCTCACCGACCGCACGGAATACCTGGTGCCCGTGGGCGAGCAGCTCTTAAAGGTGCAGACCCCCCACCGCGTCACCTTCTCCCAGGGCGAGGCCTGCGCCGTCCACCTTGTGGAGCCCATGTGGTATCCGGCCGACGACGAAGCCGCAGACAAAGAACGCGCCCGCCGCCAGCTGGTATGAGCTGCGCATTCTCCACCCTTTGGGAAATGCCATGTCTTCCCTGCGGTTTGTCTGCAATCCGCGGCTCCCGCTTCGGCGGGGGCCTTTTCCGATGGCAGCATACCCGTGCCGGAAATAACCGGATGATAAAAACACGTGAAGGAGAAAAACATGAAAAAAGCAACCATGACTCTGGACAAAAGTTATCGAATCGGCCAGATCGACCCCCGGATGTACGGTTCCTTCATTGAGCACCTGGGCCGCGCGGTGTACGGCGGCATTTACGAGCCCGGCCATCCCCTGGCGGACGAGCAGGGCTTCCGGAAGGACGTCTTGGACAAGGTGCGTCAAATCGGCGTGCCCATCGTGCGCTATCCCGGCGGTAACTTCGTGTCCGGCTTCAACTGGGAGGATTCCGTGGGCCCCAGGGAGCAGCGGCCCAAGCGGCTGGACCTGGCCTGGTTCACTACGGAAACCAACGAAGTGGGCCTGCACGAATTCGCGGACTGGGCCAAGAAGGCCAACGCCCAGGTGATGTACGCCATCAACCTGGGCACCCGGGGCCCGGAAAACGCCCGGGACGTGGTGGAGTACGCCAACCACAGGGGCGGCAGCAAGTTCTCCGACCTGCGCATCAAAAATGGCGCGAAGGAGCCCTTCGGCATCAAGGTGTTCTGCCTGGGCAACGAAATGGACGGCCCCTGGCAGATGGGCCACAAAACCGCCTATGAATACGGCCGCGTGGCCAACGAGGCCGCCAAGATGATGAAGTGGGTGGATCCCTCCATCGAACTGGTGGCCTGCGGCTCCTCCTCCTCCCAGATGCCCACCTTCGGGGACTGGGAGCTGGAAATGCTGAACGAGTGCTATGAGAACATCGACTACGTGTCCCTCCACCGCTACTACGGCAATCCCACCAACGACACGCCCGGCTTCCTGGCCCGGAGCATGGACATGGACGATTTCATCCACACCGTGGTGGCCATCTGCGACGCGGTGAAGGGGAAAAAGCACAGCAAAAAGCAGATCAACCTGTCCTTCGATGAGTGGAATGTGTGGTATCACTCCAACGAGCAGGACAAGGAAATCTGGAAGCGGGAGAAGTGGGGTCCCGCCCTGCCGCTGCTGGAAGATATTTATAACTTCGAGGACGCGCTGCTGGCGGGCTCCATGCTGATCACCTTCCTGCGCAACGCCGACCGGGTGAAGGTGGCCTGCCTGGCGCAATTGGTGAACGTGATCGCCCCCATCATGACCCGGAACGGCGGCGGATGCTGGGCCCAGACCATCTTCTATCCCTACATGCACGCTTCCCGCTACGGACGGGGCACAGCCCTGAAAGCCATTGTGGACACCCCGGTATACGACTGCCAGGATTACGAGGGCGTGCCCCTCATCGACGCCGCCGCCACCCTGGGGGACGACGGCAGCGTGACCGTGTTCTGCGTAAACCGGGATATGACCGAGGATTTCTGCCTGGATATCGACCTGCGCTCCTTCGGCGATTTGCAGCTGAAAGAACATATTCTCCTGCACCATGACGATGTGAAGGCCGTCAACACCGAGGAAAACCCCGGCAATGTGGCCCCAGTCCCCGGCCCCGGCGGGAAGATCAACGGCGGCAAAGCCGAAATCAAAATCCCCGCCCTGAGCTGGAACGTGCTCCGCTTTGGCAGCAACACATAATTGATACTTCTCAGAGTTATGCTGTAAAGGGTGATTTTTGTATCACCTGATTACAGCATAGCTGGCGGCTCATCTGTGGCAGGAAAGGGTTGCGGCTATGCCGATCCCATTACAAAGCCTTGTTTGGCAAATTATACCACAGAAGGAGCGAAACATGAATACGATCTTTGAACAAAACGGCGGTACATATGTGCAAAAGGATGGATACTTGTATCCAAACATTACGATCCCGGAGGAGGATATGCAGCCCATCGAGAAGTACGGTTGGATGCGGAAACGGTATCTGAAAGAGCATCGGCCAATTGTCTATAATCAACTGGTTTTGTCCGGGAAGCTGTTCTCCCATATCCGGGAGATTGACAAAAGCTGTCATGATCAGATGGAGATGATGGTTGCACAAATGGCAAAGGCCGAAGGAGTGACTGAAAAGCTGAAAGCGGAGAATCAAATGGAATGGGTGAGGCGGATGAACAACATCCGAAACCGCGTCGATGAACTTGTTCTGAATGAGTTGATTTACAACTAAACAAAAAACTATGCCTGGCTGTTATTGTTCATAAGATACAGCCAGGTATTTTCTATTTTTGTTTTATTTCTCGATTCTGAATTTGAGCAGCATATAGGGTTCGATTTCCAAAATGGTTGCGATATTGAATAACAGTTCCAAGGATAATCCACGATCCATTCCGGGTGCTTCAACGGAGGCAAGATGCTGTCGGCTGATTCCCAGTTTTTCGGCCATCTGCTCCTGTGAGTACCCTTTCTTTTTGCGATAATAACCGATTGCATAGGAAAGGTTTTCCATGCGTTCCCTGTTGTCAAACTCCCATTCCAAATCAGTCACCATCCTTTGAAAATAGTCTATCCAATGGTGAAAGAATTGAAAATAATTCTTAACACGTTATTGACGTGTAAAAAGCGTCATTATATAATTTGATCACGCTAATGAAATGGATAGATTGACAGATTAAGGGAGTTGAACATATGAAAACCTGCTTTTTCATCGGGCATAGAGACGCCAGTGATGAGATTCTTCCATATATAAGGGATGCAGCAGAGAAACTGATCGTTCAGGAGGAAGTAACACAGTTTTATGTTGGCGGGTATGGGAAATTTGACCGGTTGGCTGGGCAGGCGATTACTGATTTGAAAGCAATCTACTCTCATATTCATCTGTATCGAGTCATCCCATATCATCCGGCAGACAGAAAAATAGAACTGCCTCAGGGATATGATGGTATGTATTACCCGGATGAGATGGAATATGTGCCTCGGATGTACGCCATATCCAAAGCCAACCGCATGATGATCGACACAAGTGATTTCCTGATTGCCTATGTTTGGTATACGGCAAGCAACGCCAGCAAGTTGCTGGAATATGCGAGAAAGCGCGAAAAGAAAGGACTTCTCCGAATCATCCATTTGGACTGTCGAGGAATGTCGAACGATTCTTTTGAGCACCCTATGGACAAGCCCATATAATTCTGGTATGATTTTTCCTGAGAGAAAGAAAAAGCCTGTCTCAAAAAAATTTTAAAAAGTTTTGAAAACCTGGAAAAAAAGCGGCAGTCTCGTGCCCATATATAATAGAGGGGTACCTCAAATACAAAAAGATGAGCATGGGAGACGAGGAAAGATCATGGACGGATACGAAAACAACAGCGCTTACGCTGATAAAGATAGAAGCTTTGTACACCTGGGTGAGGATGAATTTGAACTGCGGGACGCGGAGGAACAGCCTGAACGGAAAAGCGGAAAGAAAAAGAGTGTCCCAGATGAGGAGGAGAAACCGGATATCGAGTACATCCCGGAAGGAAGGGGCGGGTATATCCGCATATCACCCACCAGCAACTTCCGGCTCCTGCCGCTGTTTTTTGCTTTGCCTAAGCATATGGTGCGAGAACGGGCCGCCTATTTGACGCTTCCACGGAATACGAAAAGGATCGTGGAAAGCCAGAAATACTTTGATATGGTCCGGGACGATGCTTTCCTGGAGTTGGTGATGGACTGTTACGCCTGGGCCATCTGGCAGTTTTTGAAGGTGCCTGGGAAAGACGGAGAATACAAGAGCATTCCGGGCGGATGGGAAAACTACTCTGGCTACTTCCCTCTGTGGCAGATGAGCTATATGATTATCGGCGGATTCGTGGATGGACTCGCCAAAGAATTGGGCTGGAGCGTTCAATATGTATTCAGCCAGCCCTATGCGGTGGATTTTCCCTGGCTGACGCAAAAGCAGTTCATGAACCTGGCCGGGAACATGACCGACAAGATCGTGGCGGAATTGAACCTGCAGCCGACAATTGACATGGTATGGCGGCAGCGGCAGCCGGAAGATTACAACGGAAAGAATGCTGCTGCCCGTGACCATATGCGTTCCTGGTATCATACCCGCGCCTTTGATCATGTTTCTTTGGATAGTATGATGGAAGGAGCCAAGGAGGGACAGGACAACCCTGCGAAAGATATTCCCGATCCAAAAGCTGAATTTGAACAGCGGGTGATCGATCAGGAGCAGGTGAACGAGTTTCAATCGGGATTATCGGAAACCGATATGACCATCCTGAAAATGCGGATGGAAGGATGCAAATTAGAGGACATCGCCAAAGCCACAGAATATAAAACGGCAAGCGCGGTCAAGAAACGGATTGACAAAATCGCCGCGCAATATGAACAGTTTTCAAATGAGTCAGCATAAGCAGGTCATCCTCCTTATGCTTCAAGCAGTCATGAGCGTTCATGGCTGTTTTTTATATACACGGTCATCGGTTCATCCTGTTTTGCCGATGATCTTGCCCCATATGGAAAATAACAGCACGTCGGACAAAAATGTCCGGTGTGTACACGGAAAGGAGAATGAAAAGAATGCCAAAGGAACCCTTTGAAGCCTTGCCGGATGTGCTGAATGCCAGCCACCTGGCGGAGATTCTGCATCTGTCCCGCAGCGGCGCGTACAATCTGCTGAACCAGGCGGATTTCCCCACGCTGCATGTAGGCGGCAAAAAGCTGGTCATGAAGCAGGCACTGATTGACTGGATGCAAAGGCACACCAATGCTTCGATGAACGGAAGGGAGCAATGATTTATGGATCTGCCACAAAAGCCAAAGCACAGGAATCATCATAAAGCAAATATAAACGACGGAAGGAGGCTTTATTTATTATGCAAAAAACCTATCAGAGCGCCGGCGAGATCACCCGGCGTATTGGCGGAACCAACTATCGCGTGAGAATACATTATCAAGCTGACGCGGATGAAGATATGCAGGAAAAGGTACTGCGGCTGATTCAGAACGATCTGCATTTTTCTGAAGAAAACAAGGAAATCAGCTTCCCAAAAGGGGAAGACTATGGTACAATGAATCTGCCACAGGTGAGCCGTCCAGCCTGAAAGGAGTTCCAACATGAACAGCAGGCAGACGGAAAATAAAGCAACCGCGCTTTACGAGCGCCTTTCTTGTGATGACGACCTCGCCGGGGACAGCAATTCCATCACCAACCAGAAAAAGTATCTGGAATTGTATGCCGCCGAGCACGGCTTTTTGAATTGCATCCATTATACGGATGTGTAGTATCGCATTTTGATACAATTTAACAGATGAAAAGGCAGGGGTATTCAAAAAAAGAGGGGTTTGAATACCCCCCTGTTTACACGGAAATTCAGATAATGTAGGAGTTTTGTTGCAATAGGCATCTATGCAGCATGCAGCCTTTTGCAAGGCATGTGGAAATACTACTGCTGCGAAAAATAATTCAAATTCTTCTGGATAAAGCCGATTCGCTGCCGTACACATTCCACACTTCTTCCGGGATCACGGGGTGTGCTGAATACATAATCGGTCAGGCGGTCAATATCGGTAGTTGCCACGTGCAGCCGGGTGTCGCTGGACGCGTAATAGATGTACACCTTGCCGTCCGGCGCGGCGATAGCCCCGTTGGTGAAGCACACGTTGCCGACATCGCCGAGCCGTTCAATGCCCACGGGGCCGATCAGGAAACCGCCGGGCTCGGCGATGACCCGGGAAGGATCGTCCAGGGCGGTGGCGAAGCAATAGATCACATAGCGCAGTCCAGCCGCGGTGTTGCGCACGCCGTGGGCAATGTGAATCCATCCTTTATCGGTCTTGATGGGCACGGCCCCCGCGCCGTTCTTGCTTTCGGTGATGGTATGGTACTTGCGGACGGAGGTCATTTTTTCCTCGTCGATCACGGCGTGGGTGATATCTTCGCACAGGCCGAAACCGATGCCCCCGCCGGAGCCCGTTTCAATGAAATCGTCCATGGGGCGGGTATAGAAGGCATATTTGCCGTTCACAAATTCGGGATGCAGGCACACGTTCCGCTGCTGGGGTGAGCGCAGGGTGACGAGGTTCGGCAACCTCTCCCAGGTTTTCAGGTCTTTTGTGCGCACGATGCCAGCGGCTGCCGTGGCGGCGGAGAGATCGGGATTGGTATTGTCCTTGCTTTCGGAGCAGAACACGCCGTAGATCCAGCCGTCCTCGTGCCGGGTCAGACGCATATCGTACACGTTGGTTTCCTCGGGGCAGGTATCGGGTAGCAGCACCGGCTCGTCCCAGAAGCGGAAACCGTCCACTCCGCTGTCTGACTGGGCCACGGCGAAAAAGCTCTTACGGTCGCTGCCCTCCACTCGGGCCACCAGGGTGAATTTCCCGTCCAGCAGGATGGCCCCGCTATTGAACACTGCATTGACGCCTAAGCGCTGCATCATAAAGGGATTGGTTTCCGGGTTCGGGTCGTACATCCAGAAGGGCGGGATGTGATTGCGGGTCAGCACCGCATGGTTCCAGCGCTCGTAAATGCCGTTGTATCGGTCATAATTGACGGTGTTTTTCCGGTTCACTAAGATTTCATACCGAGCCTGCAATTCCTGATAGGTCATTTTGCTTCCTCCTTCATGCCGCGGCGCAGCACCTCGATGCACATGCGCCCGTTGTGATAGGGACATTTCCAGGGCTCCACGATGGGTTCGTCGCTGCCGGGCGTGCCGTCTTCGTTGACGTACCAGAACCATTCGCTGTTGGTGCGCTTGTCGGTCATCACGTCCCGGATGTAGTTCCATTGGGACAGCATCGCGTCCCAGTATCGGGTTTCGCCCGTCTTTTCCCAGGCGTTCAGGAAACCCATCAGCGCCTCCGCCTGTACCCACCAGATGCGCTTCTGATTGACCACGCCCCGTTCACATTCGTTGGCGAAGCCGTGATCCGTGAAAGCGGCGTGCCAGGTATGATCCGCCATCTCCAAAAGCCGTGGCCGGATGCGGGCGGTCAGGGCCGGGTCGTCCAGGGCTTCCAGCGTCTTTTCCGTCAGCCAGCTGGTTTCGATGTCGTGGCCGAATGAGTGCAGGTCGATGAGGGAATGGTATTCATGATCGAAGAACACTTCCTGGCGGCGTTTTTCTTTGTTGTAGATTTTCGATTCCCAAATATCCAATATTTCATAGAGCCGGGCTTTCAGCTCCGGGTCGGACCAGACTTGATAGAGCCCCGTGTACCCCTCCATTACGTGGAGCAGGGTGTTCATAGTGCGGGTGGCCATCACGCCGTTTTCGGAGAGCTTTTCGTTGCTTTCGGGCCGCCAGTCCGCGGTAAACGCTTCCAGATAGCCCCCGGCGTCCCGGCATTTATCCTCGATCATGCGGAATAGCACCTTGGCCCGCTCCAGGGCATAGGGATTTTTCCCGGCGCGGAAGTAGGCAGAAAGGGCATAAATGGCAAACGCCTGGTTGTAGGTGTGCTTGGTGGCGTCCGCCACCGTGCCGTCCGCGTGCAGGGACCAGTACACCCCGCCGTTTTGCTGATCCGTCATCCGTTTCAGCATTTCATAGGCGTGACGCGCTTCTCCCAGCAGGGCTTCGTCCTTCAGCAGCAGATACGCTTCCGAAAAGAACCAGAGAATACGGCTGTTGAGGATGCAGCCTTTGTCCGCTTCCGGATGCCGGATCAAATCATAATCCACCTTCCCCACGTATCCGCCCCGGACATCGTCCCGCAGACCGCTCCAAAAAGGCAAGATTCGCCTCGTCAGTTCCTGATGAACTTCCGCAAAGAAACGTGTCATACTCCCCTCCGATTTCAGTACAAGACGGGCAGCCGATCCTTCGTGATGGCGTAAGGATGGCTGTACATTTTTTTCAGCGTCTCAAAATCCGTATACTTTTCTTCCAGGCAAAACGCGCCAGACCAGGTCATAAAGCTGACCCACGGGCTTTTCTCCTCGCACAGCGCGTCAATATCGGGAATGGGGCCGATCTCGCCGATCAGGGTGATCTTGTCAGCGCCTGTGATCGCCTTCAGTTCCCGCAATTCTTCCCGATGGCTGGTATGCGTATGGGGTTCCGGGTACAGATCCCGAGAGATGATATCCACCACATCGTCTCCCGGATAGCAGGCGGGGATCGGGGAATTCCACACCCAGATCAGGTTGTTCAAATGATGCAGCCGGGTAAAGCGATGGTGCATGATCCGATAGAGAGCTTTCACGGTCTCCGGCCCCTTGCTGCCCCACCAGAACCAATCCCCGTCCCCTTCGTGGAAGGGCCGCCACAGGATCGGAACTCCCTGATCGCAAAAGGGCCGAAGCAGCCCCGCCATCACGTCCAGATCGGAAAGCAGCGCCCGGTTTTCTTCTGTTCCGTCGATGACCGCCCGTCTGGCGTCAAAAGGGGTGTTTTCCGCAAAAAAAGATTTCCCGTGACCGTAAAGTGGGGAGAACCAATGCCAAGTAAAGGTGATCAGGCCCTTTTGCCGCGCCCATTCCCAGGCCCGGCTCAGCGTGCCGTAATTCCTTCTAATTTCTTCCTGGCATACGTCGTCTGTATCCAGATAGTTGATATTCGGAGAGTAGGAAAGCAATTCAAAGCCCACCAGCGCGGGCAGGGTGCCCGTCAGGCTTTGAATACGGCGCAGTTCTTCCTGTTCCATGGTCTGGGTGTGCTGCCCCGTCAGAATGCCCTTCCCCGACAGGTCTTTCAGATAACGCAAGACCGTGTGAACGCAGGGAAGGGCATCTGGCTGGCCCTCGTATGGATGGTCGGTCGTCATTGCATATTTCATCCTTCCTGATGCTCGCAAATTCCCTCAGAGCCCCGATATACGGGCTGACCGCTGACCACCACACGGCCATAGGGCTTGGTGGAGCCCGCGCACCTCTCCTCGATGGCCTGGACCGCCAGTTCGATCATGCTGTCCGTGTCCACCCGGAAGGTGCTTAACGAAATATCTGAAGATGCGTCCATCACAAAATCGTCAAACCCAGTAACGGAGATATCCTCCGGCACGCGCAAGCCCCTGCCGCGCAGCGCGGCGATCAGCCTGCCGGCCACCACGTCGCAATTGCAGACAAAGGCTGTGGGCAGATCGCGGGGCAGCTTGATGGGCGTCAGGTTGCTGTGGTCGTCCCGATCCCGCAGAATCCATTTTTCCTGGATGGGGAGGCCATGCAGCAGCATAGCCCGGTAATAGCCCAAATACCTGTCCATGATGCTGCTGGTAGCGTGTACGTTGCCCACAAAGCCGATTTTGGTGTGGCCGTTTTTAATGAGATGGCTGGTCAGCCGGTAGCAGCCATAGGTGTTATCTCCTACCACGGAATCGGCGTTGCCTTGCTCGTCGTAAAAATCCAGAAACACCGTGGGAATCCCGGAAGCGGCGATCATGCGGTAATAGGGCTTGGCAGGCTGCCCTAACATGATGATGCCGTCCACGTGCCGGGACCGCATAATTTGAGGAGGCTGCAGCGCTTCCTCCGCCTGGCCGTTCACGATCTCCAGCAGGCCGAAATGCCCTTCCTGCGTAAGACGCCCCGCCAGCTTTTTATACATCGAGGAATAGAAAGAAGCAGATTCAAAGTATTGCTCGGGCACCAGGATGCCGATGTCCAGGCTCGTCCGTTCCTCCGTCTTTTCGGGAGCGGGATACTGATAATCCGTCTCCTTGGCGATTTGGAGGATTCGCTTTCGCATCTCCTCGCTCATACCGGGCTTCCCTGCCAGCGCCTTGGAAACTGTAACGGCGCTGACACCGGCCATCTTCCCAATATCCCGCATGGTTACTTTTTTCATCCGTTTCTCCTCCCTGCCTTCATTTATTCGACACGGCAGGGCGTTATCCCTTCACGGAGCCGCTGGCTAATCCGGCATATACCTGCTTCTGGAACACCAGGAACGCGATCAGGGGCGGCAGCAGCGTCAGCAGCACCCCGGCGCAGATGATGTTGAACTGGGATTTGTAGGGACCGGAGAAGGAATACAAGGCGGTGGAAACCGTGTAATACTTGCCGGAATTCAGGTACAGGTTGGCGTTGTAGTATTCGTTGTACACCCCCACGCCCTTGAGCACGGCCACGGTAATGATGGCGGGCTTGGTGAGCGGCAGAAGGATTTTGAAGAACACGCCGAAATAGGTGCAGCCCTCCAGCACGGCGGATTCATCCAGCGCCACGTCTAAGTTTTCAAAGTATTGCAGGAAGATATAGATGGAAATCACGTCCGTGCCGGACATGAGGATGATGTAGCCCGTCAGGGTATTGACCAGCCCCAGGTCGGTCATGATCTGGTAGGTGGTCACCTGCATGGCGATGCCAGGGATCAGCGTGGCCACCAGGAACAGGTTGCGGATCAGGCCGTTGCCGGGGAAGGAAAAGCGATTCAGCACATAGCCCAGCATGGAACCCATCATCACCGATACCGCCACCACGATCACCACGACCAATCCGGAAGTGGCAAAGGCGCGAAGCAGGCTCTGGCTGGGCTGATTGCCCTCCCAAACCTGTTTGTAATTGGAGAAATTCAGCCAGTTTTGCGGCAGGGCCATGGCGTTGGTGGTGCTGTATTCCTCCGCGGTCTTGAAGGACACCGTAAAGGCGGATACGATGGGCAGCAGGGCGATAAAGCAGGCCAGCAGCAGGCAGAAATAGGCCAGCGTGCGCAAAACTACCTTTTTCGTTAATGCGCTGTTGTTTTCCCGCGTATTGCCTCGAGGGAGGGCAGATTGCTTCACAGACATTTTTCCAATCCTCCTTTACCACAGCGTCTTGGCCTTGTTGGCCTTGCTGTTGAAGGTGTTGTCCGCATCCTTCATCACATAGCGGAAGAAGAGCCGCTGGGCAATTGTGAACACAATGATCAGCGCCATCAGCACCATCGCCATGGCGCAGGCCATGCCCACCTTGTTGTTCACGTGCGCCATCTGGTGGATCTTGATAAAGAAGGTGGCGGTGCCGTTGGCCCCCATGCTGCCCACCACGTAAGCCGGTTCAAAGGCGGAAAGGGAGCCGGTGATGGACAGGATCAGGTTCAGCATGAACACGGTCTTGATACCGGGCAGGATAATCGCCTTGAACTGCTGCCATTTGTTCGCCCCGTCGATGGTAGCCGCCTCATAAAGCGTGGGATCAATGGAAGCGATGGCGCCAATGAAAAGCACCATGTTCTGTCCGCAATACTTCCATACGGAGGTGAACACCAGCGACCAGTTGTTGATGCTCTGATCCCGGAGCCAGTACGGCAGCTTTTCCAGGGGAATCCCCAGGGATTGCAATACCGTATCCAGCACGAAGCCGCGGGTATAGAAGAATTTGAAAATGTACCCGATGGCGATGCCGTTCACCAGGAACGGGAAAAAGATAATACCCTTGAACAGGCCGCCGCCCTTGATGCCGTTGGACAGGAGCGTGGCGAAGAACAGCGCCAGCGCCAGCTGCACCACCGCGCCTGCCATGTAATACAGGCTCAGCAGCATCGCGCCCACATACTCGCTTTTGTTGAACACCTTGAGATAATTGTTGATGCCCACATACCCTTTGTTTTTCGTATAGCTCATATCAAAGAAGCTGAACTTGATCATCTTGATGAAGGGCACGTAGGTAAACAGCGCCAGCAGAAACAGCGGCAGTGCGGAAAAGGTAACGATCAGCAGGATCTTTTGACAGTTGATTTTTTTTCTTCTTCGCAGATCAGGCGCGGCAGCGGTGGTCACGAATGTCACCTCCAGAATCGGCAGGGGAATGAAAAGGGGGCCACGGGTAAAACCTGTGGCCCCCGGAGGATGGATAAATTACTTGATTTCCACGTTCAGGGCAGCCTGCGCGTCGGACCAGGCTTCGTTCCAATCCGCCATGATATCGTCGAAGTCCTTATCGCCGTTGAAGGCATGTTCGATGATCTCCTGGATCTTGGTGTTGCCGCCGGCGTTGATGGCCAGCAGGGATTCGGAGTTCAGGTCGTTGAGCAGGGTTTCTTCGCCGGGCAGGGCGGGCGTATCGGCCACCATATCGATGCCGGCAAAGGCAGCGTACAGGTCGGGATATTCGCCGTTCTTATCGATGGGCACGCCGCCCTCGCTGTAAGCAAAGCCGCTCTTTTCGGTGAGCCACTTGATGTAGTACATGGCGGCCAGCTTCTGATCGTCGGAGGCCTTCACGTTGATGCCGAAGCAGTAGTCGGCGCCGGCGGAAGCGTACTGCTTGCCGTTCACGGTGATGGGGAAGCTCATGTAGCCGATGTCGTCGCCGTTGGGGCCGGCTTCCACCATCTGGCTGTAAGCCCAGGAGCCCAGCACCATGCAGCCGATTTCGCCGCGGTTGATCATGCCCTTGCAGCCTTCCCAGTCGGTGGTGGTGTAATCTTCTTCGATCAGGCCTTCCTTCACGGCGTCGTAGAGGATCTTGTACACGGCGTAGGGGCCGGTGCCATCGCCGTTATCGGAGAAGGGATTGGCCTTGTGCAGCAGCACCTGATTCATGTAATTGGCATCACCGGTAGCGGAACCGCCGATATAAGCGTCCCAGGCGCCCATGGTCCAGCCAGCGGCATAGTTGGTGTACAGCGGGATAGCGTCGGTGTTTTCCTTGATCAGCTTCAGAGCGGCGATGAAGGCGTCGGGGGTCTTGGGCAGCTCGGTCACGCCTGCTTTTTCAAACACGGCTTTGTTGTACACGATGCCCTGGGCATTGCCGGTGGAGGGCACGCCGTAGGCCAGGCCGTCAAAGGCCCACGCGTCGATGAAGTTGTACTTTTCAGCCAGTGTTTCCACGGTGCCGAAGGGCACGAAATAGGTGGGCAGCTCATCCTTGGCAACGGTGGGGATGCCCATGATGGTCCAGTTGTCGGTGCCGACGCGCAGCAGGGCGTTTTCGGCATAGTCGGTAATCAGGTCATAGGTGATATTGACGTTGGGATAGATTTCCTGGAACTGCTTCACATAGCCTTCCAGCACTTCCCGGCGGTCCGTGCGGTGATAAGCGAAAACCAGATCGGCGGCCAGGTCGGCATTGTCGCCCAGGTTTAGCTGATCCAGCGTGGGCAGCGTTTCGGCGGAAGCAAAGGAAGCCAGGCCCAGCAGCATGCAGGCAACCAGCACCAGAGACAGGAACTTTTTCATCGTGTTACCCTCCTTAAGATTTTGTTAAGTATTTTGTGAACTTAACTTTAATCTGATTATAAATCGCTTTTTAATTCTTGTCAATACTTTTTTGGAAAAAGATTTTCCACATTGTGTTTGCGACCTGATCGACGCTATCAGCAAGAAGCAGCGGGTAATCCTTTTTAGTCTTTTTCATACAGGAAGATAAATCAAATGAAATCAACCTGACGGAAGATCAATTTCTTCAGCTTCAGATACTGCTCAATCGGAGAAACAGAAAGCGCCACATGTTGATACAGACCGCTTAGAATTGAAAATTAAATCTTCAAAAAAAGAAATTAATGTATTGACAAATGCGGCAGGAAGAAATATAATTCAATCATAACCGGTATACCGGTATTCCGGTTAGGAACAGTGATTACATACCACGTGTCAGGTGAAGACGCCACGGAAGATCGCAGCAATGGTTGAAGGGAAACATGATTGTGAAAGAGGGCGAATTTGGTGAACGTGAAAGACAAGGTCATAATCATTACTGGCGCTGGCGGTGGATTGGGAAGTGAAATGGCCAAGCTGCTATCCCAACAGGGAGCACGAGTTTGGCTGCTTGATCTCGATGAAGAAAAAGGCCAGAAAGAAACAGACAAGATCAGGGCCGCCGGTGGAAACGCCTGGTTTCTGAAAATGGACGTCACCAGTGAGGAGGATTGGCGCAACGCTGTCAACGCCGCGGTGGAAACATGCGGACGGCTGGATGTGCTGGTCAATAACGCCGCGATCAATATCCGAAAGCCGGTAGAAGAAATGAGTATGGATGAATGGTGCGCCATGATGAAAGTCAATACCGGCTCCGCGTTTCTGGGATGCAAATACGCGATTCCTGTTATGCGGAAACAGGGTGGCGGCGCGATCATCAATACGTCCTCCGTATGCGGTCTCATAGGCCACAAATATACGCCTGAAGCTTATACCGCCTCCAAGGGAGCGGTCACAATGCTCACAAAAGCCATTGCCTCACGCTATGGCAAAGACGGTATCCGCTGCAACTCGATCCACCCGAGCACGGTGGATACGCCATTCGTTCAGGTTTTATTCCAGGACCCGCAGCGAAAGGCGGAACGGCTTGGCGAGGTGCCGCTTGGCAGGCTGGCGACAGCCGCTGATGTGGCAAACGCGGTACTGTATCTGGCAAGCGAAGAAGCCAGTTTCATCAACGGCGTTGCCCTGCCGATCGACGGCGGCGTGACGTGCTATTGATAGAGGAGGGAGAATCATGCCTTATACCGATCAGGAAATCCATGAATTGAAAAGAATCGCTGTCAACCTGCGGGCCAATTTGATCGAAATGATCCCGGCTGGAAAGGTGGGCCATCTGGGAGGCAGCAGTTCGATCATGGATGTCGTTGCTGCCTTGTATTTCAAGCATATGCGGGTTTTCCCCGATCCGAAAGACCCTCGCCGCGACCGTTGCGTTTTCTCCAAAGGCCACGCGGTATTGGCGCAGTACGCCGCGTTTGCCGAATTGGGATATGTCAGCCGGGAGGATTTGAAAAAAGTAAAAACCCTGGACGGCACCTTGCAGGGGCATCCCGACATGGATCACACACCGGGCATTGAAGCCGTAACCGGCTCCCTGGGGCAAGGGCTGTCCGTGTCTCTCGGAATGGCGCTTGGTCTCCGTTTGGAAAACAGCGACAGCCGTGTTTACTGCGTTGTTGGCGACGGTGAAATGGATGAAGGCCAGATTTGGGAAGCCGCTATGGCAGGCGCGGCTTACAAACTGGATAATCTGGTGGCGATCATTGACAGGAATGGTGTTCAGGCTACGGATACGATACCGAACGTGCTGCCAAATGAAAAGATAAAAGAAAAATGGGAAGCATTCGGTTGGAATACGCTGGAGATCGACGGTCACGATATGAAGCAGATTCTTGAAGCGCTGGACGCTTCCAGGGTGTGCAAAGAAAAGCCTACAGCCATCATTGCCCATACAGTGAAAGGGAAGGGATTTGCCTTTGCGGAAGGCAAGGCCGCCTATCATAACGCCGCGATGACGCAGGATGAATATCAGCAGGCTTTATCGACCATCGAAAAAATGCGGAAGGAGGCTTAACCATGAATAAGATGGATATGCGGAAGGCATATGGCGAAGCCCTTGTGGAATTGGGGCACAGCAAGAAAAATGTGGTCGCCCTGGAAGCTGATCTTGGTAAATCCACCATGTCCAATATGTTTGGCAGCGCGTTTCCGGAGCGTTATTTTCAAATGGGGATTGCGGAAGCCAATATGATTTCTTCCGCCGCCGGATTGGCGTTGACAGGGCATGTTGCTTTCGCAAGCAGCTTTGCCGTATTCGCCAGCGGCCGCCCATACGATCAAATTCGTTCTTCTGTCGCTATTCCCCGGCTGAATGTGAAAATCTGCGGGTCTTCTGCCGGACTTTCCGACTTTGGCGACGGTAAAACACATCAATCCGTTGACGATATCGCGCTGATGCGTGTGCTTCCGAATATGAAAGTCTTTTCCCCCGCCGATTACGCTGAAACAAAGAAAATCGTGAAAGCCATGGCCGATTTGGACGGCCCCTGCTACATCCGGCTGAATCGCAACCCGATCCCCCAGGTGACAGACGAAAACGCGCCGTTTGAGTACGGGAAAGTGACTCAGCTGCGCGATGGAAGCGATGCTGTCGTCTTTGCCACGGGATATATGGTTTATCAGGCATTGGAAGCCGCGAAAACGCTTGAGGCGGATGGGATTTCTGTTCGCGTCATCAACATCCACACGATCAAACCGATGGACGTCGAGGGCGTACAGGCAGCGGCGAAAGGAATGAAAGGCGCTGTGACGGTCGAAGAAGCCAGTGTGATCGGCGGCCTGGGGTCGGCTGTGTGCGAAACATTGGCGGAAGGCCCCGCGGAAAGCAGAATCAGGGTCCTGCGGATGGGTATTCCGGATTGCTTCGGGACATCCGCGCAGACTTATGACGAGCTGCTGGCGGCATATCATCTGACCCCAGAGGACATCGTGCGGAATGTAAAAGCCGCTATGATCTGATCTTTTGAAAGGAGCGGGAGACCATGAAAATCGGATTCATTGGATTGGGGATTATGGGTAAACCGATGGCAAAAAACCTGGTTAAAGCCGGTTATGAAGTCATTGTCGCTGACAAATTTGCGCCTGGTGCTGTGGAAGAATTGGTATCTTGCGGCGCTTCCGCCGGAAAATCCAATATGGATGTCGGGGCTCAGGCGGACATTGTAATCACCATGGTGCCCAATTCCCCTCATGTGAAGGAAGCGCTGTTTGGTGAGGACGGCGCGGCGAAAACCATGAAAAAAGGAAGCATCGTCCTGGATTGCTCCTCCATCAACCCCATTGCTTCCCGTGAAATCAGCGGCGAATTGGAAAAGCTGGGAATCGAAATGCTGGATGCGCCCGTTTCCGGGGGCGAGCCTAAGGCAATTGACGGAACCCTTGCTTTCATGGTTGGAGGTAAGCAGGAAGTTTTCGATCAGTGCAAAGACATTCTGGCGAAAATGGGTTCATCTGTCGTCCGCTGCGGCGAGATCGGCGCGGGCAATGTGACGAAGCTGTGCAATCAGACAATTGTCGCTGTGAATATCGCGGCGCTGGCGGAAGCGATGCAGCTGGGCCAGATGTGCGGCGTTGAACCGCAGAAAATATTTGAAGCCATAAAAGGCGGACTAGCCGGTTCAACTGTCATGAACGCCAAAGCGCCCATGATGATGGATCAAAACTTCAAGCCCGGTTTCCGGATCGACCTTCATATCAAGGATTTAAATAACGTGGTGGATGCCGCCAAGACCGTGGATGCTCCGATTCCGCTGGCGCAGACTGTTCTGGAAATGATGAAAATCCTGCATCATGACGGTGACGGAAGCTGCGACCACAGCGCATTGCTCAAATACTATCAGAAGCTGTCAGGCGAAGTCCTGCATCACTGATCGAAGAACCGTTCCTAAATATGGCGGAACCCGCTGTATTTAAATAAATGGTTTCCCAAAGGGAAATCGGAAAAAAGAAAGGAAGGAAATCCCATGAAGAAACTCGCACTGTTCCTGGCCCTGGTGATGATCGCCTGCACTTGCCTGACCGGCGCGCTGGCGGAAGAGGACATCCTGATTACCTGGTGGGGCAACCAGACCCGCAATGAACGTACCCATAACGCCTTGATGCTCTTCGCCTCTGAACACGAAGGAGTCACCTTCACCGAAGTACCCAATTCCTGGGCGGACTATTGGAAAAAGGTCGCCGCTGACGCTCAGGGCGACACCCTGGATGTCATCCAGATGGACTATCAGTACCTCAACCAGTATGCCGGAAGCGGACTGCTGCTGGATCTGACCCCCTATGTGGAAAGCGGCGCGCTGAACATCAGCGGGATCAACGATGGAATCATCAATGCCGGTAAGGTAGATGGCAAGCTGTACGCCGTCTGCATCGGCGTGAACGCTCCCGCCCTGCTGTACAACAAAACCGTGCTGGATGCGGCCGGTATCGCCGTAAAAGACAACATGACCCTGGATGAATTCCTGGATCTGTGCCGTGAGATTTACGAGAAAACCGGGTACAAGACCAATATTGGCTACGGCACGGACATGGTGTTCGGCTACATCCTGCGCGGCTATGGCATCAACCTGTTTGAGAACGGCAAGCTGAACATTACCAA
Source organism: Clostridia bacterium (assembly GCA_017550745.1). Lineage (GTDB taxonomy): Bacteria > Bacillota > Clostridia > Christensenellales > Aristaeellaceae > RUG563. The sequence continues at coordinate 66,310 of JAFZOG010000001.1, forward strand.
GGAAGACGCTGAAAAGTTCCTGTCCCTGTATGAAACCGGCATCAAGGAAGGCTGGCTCCTGGGCAGCGAAGTGTTCGCGGAAACCGCTGTTGGCACCGTGGAACAGGATCCCATGGTTTACGGTTCTGATCCCGCTTACATGAGCTGGTGCGCCTTCTTCTGGTCCAACCAGGTGACCGCTATGCAGAACGCCGCTCCCGAAGGCGTCGAAATCGGCCTCACCACCTGGCCCTCTCCCGATCCCGTGAAGTCCAACTACTTAAAGCCCAGCCAGTTCTTCTCTGTGGCAGCCAAGACGAAGCACGCTGATACCGCCGTTGCCGTGGTGGATTTCTGGACGAACTCTGTGGAAGCCAACAAGATCCTGCTGGGCGAGCGCGGCATTCCCGCGGCCGCCGCTACTGCGGACGGTATCGCTGAATTGCTGGATGCCAGCAACCAGAAGGTAGTCGCCTATATCAACAATGTGGTAAGCCCCAACTGCTCCAATGTGCCTGCCGCTGATCCCGCTGGCGCAAGCGAGTTCTATAACCTGGTGGACGAATTGCAGGAAGCGATCTGCTATGGCGCTATGAGCGCTTCTGACGCCGCCGCTCAGCTGATTGCGGAATGCCCCGCCAATCTGAAATAACGATCTGAACATCGGGGAGGGGAGCGGAGCCTGAAAACTTCGCCCCCCTCTTGACGCTCAAAGCCAGCCTGTAAACCTGCTGTGTAATGTGGCCTCCCGCTGCAATGACACAGGCCAATGCGCTCTGAAAGACACCGTGTCCCAACAATTGTGAAGCACGGACAACCCATGAAGGGGAGGAACCGCCATGACACAAATCGCTGTGAAAAAGCACAAAAAAACCTTCCGGCAGAAAATCAACGAAGAACACATCGCGGGCATGATTTGCACGGCGCCGTTCACCATCGGTTTCTTTCTGTTTATGATCGTGCCGATGCTGATTTCCGCCTACTATGCCTTCTGCGATTTCAATATCCTCCAGCCCGCTAATTTTACCGGCCTCAGTAACTTCAATGTCATGTTCGCAGATTCAAAATTCTGGAAGTCACTGGGCGTCACGTTCTATTTCGCATTTGTCTCCGTGCCGCTCAGATTGGTGTTCGCGCTGATCGTCGCGCTGATTCTTTTGAAAACCAGCAAGGCCACAGCCTTTTACAGGGCGGCTTATTACCTGCCGTCCATTATCGGCGGCTCGGTAGCCGTCGCCATTCTGTGGAAGCGTATGTTCGCCATCGACGGAACCATCAACGTTCTGCTGCGCGGCATCGGCGTTGATTCCAGGATCGCCTGGCTGGGCCGCACGGATACCGCCATCTGGACGCTCATCGTTCTTTCTATCTGGCAATTCGGTTCATCCATGCTTATTTTCCTTTCCTCATTAAAACAGATTCCCACAACCCTGTATGAAGCGGGGCAAATCGACGGCGCGAATGCGGGAAAGCGATTCTTCAGGATTACGCTTCCGCTGCTGACGCCCACAATTTTCTTCAACCTTGTTATGCAGATGATCAACGGGTTCCTTGCTTTTACCCAATGCTACATCATTACACAGGGAAAGCCCATGAACTCAACGCTGTTCTATACTGTTTATATGTATCAGCAATCCTTTGAATACTACAAAGCGGGCTATGGCGCAGCGCTGGCCTGGGTCATGCTGGTCATCATCGGCATGTTCACCGGACTGCTCTTTGCCACAAAACGCTTCTGGGTCTATGAGGAGTGACGGATATGAGGAGAAGAAAACAAAAGATCGCAGGACGCTGTATCTACCATATTCTTGTATGCGGCTTTGCGTTTGTGATGATTTATCCCCTGCTCTGGATGGTGCTGAGTTCGTTTAAGCCAACAAATACCGTTTTCACTACTGCTCAGGAACTGTTTCCACGCTCCTGGACGCTGGAAAACTATTCCAACGGCTGGAAAGGATTTGCCAATGTGAGCTTCGGCAGATTCTTTCTCAACTCCCTGTTTATTTCCGTGATGGCGACGATGGGTACCCTCGCTTCCTCATCCATCGTAGCTTATGGCTTTGCGCGTCTCAGGTTCAAGGGTCGGGGCGTACTGTTCTCCGCAATGCTGGTGACCATGATGCTGCCTGCCCAGGTGCTGATGATTCCGCAATATATCTGGTATCAAAAGCTGGGCTGGGTAGGCAATTATCTGCCGCTGATCGTTCCTTACTGGTTTGCCATTCAGGGCTTCTTCGTCTATCTGATGACCAATTTCATCAGCGGTATCCCCAAGGATCTGGACGAAGCCGCAAAAATTGACGGCTGCTCTACCTATGGAATCTTCTTCTGGATCATTCTTCCCCTGATTGTTCCCGCCTTGATCACAGGCGGTATCTTCTCCTTCATCTGGCGCTGGGACGACTTCCTGTCCGCCCTCCTGTACGTCAGCAAAACAGAAACCTATCCCGTCAGCCTTGCGCTGAAGCTGTTCAGCGATCCAAGTTCTTCTTCTGACTATGGCGCAATGTTCGCTATGTCCACCTTGTCCATTCTGCCTGTGGTGCTGATTTTCATCACACTGCAAAAGTATTTGGTGGAAGGAATTGCGACATCCGGTTTGAAGGGATAATTCTGGCAGCGGAGAATGAATATATCGGATTTCAATCATAAATGGAGGGAAAAACCATGATTTGTGAAAAGAACCCGCGGGCAAAGGAATTGAATGTGGCGTACATTGGCGGCGGCTCCCGCGGCTGGGCCTGGGGATTTATGATGGATCTGGCCATGGACGAAGCCATGTGCGGCACGGTGCGGCTCTATGACATTGACCGTCCGGCTGCGGAACGCAATAAAATCATCGGCAATAAAATCAGCGCTCATCCGGACGCCGTTTCCCGATGGGAATACGAAGTGAGCGATTCTTTGAAGGACGCGCTGACTGGGGCGGACTTTGTGGTGATCTCCATTCTTCCCGGCACCTTTGAAGAGATGCGGTCAGACGTACACCTGCCGGAGCGGGTTGGCGTTTACCAGCCGGTGGGCGATACGGTGGGTGCTGGTGGTTTTATGCGCGCCATGCGCACCATTCCCATGTATGTCACCATAGCGGAAGCGATCCGCGATTATGCTCCCGAAGCCTGGGTCATCAATTATACAAATCCCATGTCTTTGTGCGTTCGGACGCTGTATGAAGTTTTTCCCAAAATCAAAGCGTTCGGCTGCTGCCACGAAGTATTTGGAGCGCAGCGGCTCATGTGCGCTATGCTGAAAACCGAAGAAGGTATTGAGGGCGTAACGCGGCATGATTTATATACAACCGTTACCGGGATCAATCATTTCACCTGGCTCACGCGCGCAAGCTACAAGGGGATCGACTTGATGCCCATGTATGCCCGTCTTGCCGATAAGTACTATGAAACCGGCTACGATGAGGGCGGCGACAGGAACTGGATGAATTCGCATTTCAACTGCGCCCAGCGGGTGAAGTTTGATCTCTTCCGCCGTTATGGGGTCATTGCGGCCGCCGGAGACCGGCATTTGGCGGAATTTACAGCGCCGTGGTATACTTTGAACCCCGATGTGGTCAGGGAATGGAAGTACAGCCTGACAACTGTGGACTGGCGCGTGAAGGATCTGCATGACCGACTGCAGCGATCCGATGATCTGATCAGCGGCAAGGAAAAATTGGTGCTGAAGCCTTCCGGCGAAGAGGGCCATCTGCTTTTGAAAGCCGTGCTTGGCCTGGGTGATCTGGTATCCAACGTCAACATTCCCAATCGCGGTCAGATTCCCAACCTGCCGCTGGGTTCTGTGGTAGAAACGAACGCGCTGTTCGGCAGGGATCGGATCGAACCCATTTACGCGGGTACGATGCCGTCCAATATCCTTCCGCTGGTGGCCAGACATATCTACAATCAGGAAAACACATTGACTGCCGCGCTGCGGTGCGACCGAAAGCTGGGCTTCTCCACATTCATGAACGATCCTCAGATGTCCGCGGTCACTGTGGCGGATGGGCAAAAGCTGTTTGACGACATGCTGGAAAACCAGCGCGCCTATCTTCCCAAAGCATGGTTCAAATAACCACGTAAACAGTAAGCTGGGCACGAGGGTTCTCGTTCCCAGCTTATATTTCTTACAAAAATGATGTCTACGGGCAGCGCGGAGGGAAGGTATGAAATTTCTGTTTGCGTCAGATTCATTCAAGGGCAGCCTGACAAGCGCTCAAACAGCTTTACTGTTGACACGAGCCGCAAAGCATGTTTTTCAGTCATGCGACGTTTCAGATGTACCTGTTGCGGATGGTGGGGAAGGAACAGTTGACGCCGTATTATTGGCCGAAAACGGAGAGAAAGTCAGTGTATGCGTTCACGACCCGCTGATGAGGCCGATCCATGCCGTTTATGGACGCTTTGACCACGATAAAGCGATCATTGAAATGTCGGCGGCGTCTGGGCTTCCATTAATAGAAGAAAACCTTCGCGATCCTCGAAAGACGACCACCTATGGAACCGGTGAATTGATACTTCATGCGTTATCCCACGGAGCAAGCGAATTGTATATTGCTATCGGAGGATCTGCCACGAACGATGGTGGGATGGGATGTATGCAGGCATTGGGGGCTCGCTTCCTGGACGCGGATGGAAAGCCTGTAGAAGGCGTCGGCGAAAACCTCGAAAAAGTATGCCGCATAGATTTGAGCGGCTTGGATCATCGTATTCATAGAGCATCCGTTACTGTATTATGTGATGTTAAAAATCCACTTTGCGGATCAAATGGCGCAACATATACCTATGGCCCGCAGAAAGGCGGCACACAGGAAACGCTTGCTTTCCTGGAAGCGGGGATGATGAATTACCGTCAGGTCATTCTGCGTGAATTTGGACAGGATTGCAATAAGATAGAAGGGGCTGGAGCAGCGGGGGGCCTTGGCGCGGCATTGAAGGTGTTTTGCCACGGGAAAATGAAATCGGGCATAGAAACAGTACTTGATCTGATTCACTTTGACGAACGGCTTGAAGGCGTAGATTTGGTGATTACGGGCGAAGGAAGGACGGATTACCAGAGCTGCCTTGGAAAGGTGATGCAGGGTATCGGATTAAGAGCGAAGAAAAAAGGGATCCCCGTTGTCGGGCTGTCCGGGTCCCTTGGAGAAGGGGCTATGAAAATATTTGATGATGGCGTTTCCTCCCTGATGACAAGCATAAACGCTCCCATGACACTTAGGGAGGCAATGGAACGTTCCGAAGAATTGTATTTGAACGCCGCCGTTCGCATGTTCAGAATGATTCAGGTCGGCATGGATATTCAGGAAAAGCGGGCATGTCAGTCATAAAGAATTCTTTCACAAAATTGTTTTCCCTATTCGGCTCATATGGAGGGCACAAAAATGAGCGCGTTATTTGAAATCGTAAACTATGTCAATGCGAACAATATAGCCAAATGTACATGCTATGAGGATCGGCTCGTGCTTGAAACGATCCATCTGGGCGGTTTTCATTTGTTTGAATATTACACCTATCAAAATAAGAAAAAGACAATTATGCTCGACGATATTAAAGAAATCGTTATTTCTGGAAGCCCAGCTTCTCCATCAACGTCCGGGAACAGCGACAGGCGATACATTCAGATTTTGACAGTTCATGATGATTATAAACCCTTCAGGGATGTCAGCGCTGTATATACGATGATGGCCATCCATCTTTCCCTGATTCATAACGCCATCTATCTATCAGATTTCAAAAAAAACGACCTGGAAGCAACTTACAAGACAGCACGGGCAATGAAGGCATTCTTTGATAAGAAATTGAAACAACTCTGAACAATTGAAAGCAGTGCAAAAACGTGGTATAATCTTTTTGAGGATGAAGAATCACTGAAGTGGGGTATAAGAATGACAGACTATAAAGCGCTCAACAATATAGCTTATGATTTCCTTCGAAACATGATATATAACTGCGAATTAGAGTATGATAAAATCTATAGCGAAACGAAACTTGCCGCGCAAATAAGCATATCACGGACACCTATGCGGGATGCGCTTAACCGTCTGGCGCATGAAAGGTATATCGATATCCTTCCAAATCGCGGTTTTGTACTTCATGCCCCAACAGAAAGTGACATTATTGAAGCTTTTCATGTCCGTATGATGACCGAAGGATATTGCGCTAAAGTCGTGTCAAACGAATATCCTGAACCATTAGCGAAAGAAACAATTGCCAAAATGGAAGAAGCGTTGCAGCAGCAATCACGCCTGTTGGAGCATGATGAAGAATATAGTCTCAGCCAGTTCTGGCTCGATGACCTTAGATTCCACAAAGCATTATTAGCGCACTTGAGTATTCCTTCTATAATACAGCAGTATGAAAGTGTTATGCATATTTTTATGCCTCATCATCTTATCAGAGATTTTAAAACTCATGGTAAGGATGAGAAAGTATTGCTTCGCCATCGAAGCACGATCATTGAGCATACAGAAATCATTGATGCTCTGAAATCAAAAGATAAAACTCGTGTCTATTCTGCTATCAACGCTCATATCGCTTCCAGTATGAATGCACTTCGAGAACGAATGAATGCCGCTGATAAATGAAAAGACGGTTCTTGCTTTTTGTTATTCAGATGCCGCACTTGAACGGACTTGAAACTACATAGATAGAAACAGCATAATGTCGAGCATAACCAACTCCATTAAACCTCCACTTCCGTCCCATCCCGGAAGGTAAATACCAGCTTATCCCCAACAGTCACATAATCCAACAGACCACACCAGAGTTCGGGATTGAATTCTTCCACTCTACCGTCCTGTTTCTTCAGCAGCCGGATGTATTCTTCAATCTCACCCAGCCGCGCTTTTTTATCGCTGATCTGTTTTTCTGTCTCTGTCTTTTTTACTTTTGCCTGTTCAAAGCGGTCGCTCATAGCCTGGAACTTTTTCTGGTATTCTTCCTGGTCAAGGGCGACCGTTGCGTTTTCCCTGATAAGAGCCTGCATTTTATCTGACAACACCTGCATTTCTGTTTCCAGGGAAGCCAGTTCAATTTCCAATGCTGTAGTGTCGAAAACAGTCCTCTTTGCGGCTTCAAAGGCGGCAATGGCTTTCTTCCTCCCATTGAGCACCTCGTTCACGGCGGCCAGGAAAGCCGTTTCTATCTGTTCTTCCCTCAGATGGGGCGTAGTACATCTCTTCCCATCAAACTTATGATTGCATTGCCAAATGACCCGCCTGTATTTATCATTGCTGTGCCAGACCTTGGAACCAAACCAGGAGCCGCATTCCGCGCAGCGAATCTTCCCGCTGAATATCCTCACCCCGCTGTGGGCGCCATTCCGGCGCTCAATCTCCCTTTGCACCTGTTCGTGGACAGCAGGATCAATAATGGCGGTGTGATTGTTTTCCACGTAGTATTGGGGAATCTCGCCTTCATTAACCTTCTTTTTCTTTGTCAGGTAATCCGTGGTGTAGGTTTTTTGCAGCAGCGCGTCCCCGCGGTATTTTTCGTTCATCAAAATGTGCCGGACGGTAGTGCCGCCCCACACATCTTTCCCGCCGGGTGATTTGATTCCTTCCGCAGTGAGGGTCTTGGCGATTCCATAAGGCGTCATGCCCTGGAGGAACATGCTGTAAATGCGGCGGACGATCACGGCCTGTTCCTCGTTCACTTCCAGCGTTCCGGTTTCGCCTTTGTCGTATCCCAGGAAGCGGCCATACGGCACAGCGACCTTTCCATCCGCCATCCGTTTCCTGTGCCCCCAGGTCACGTTCAGGGAAATGGAACGGCTTTCTTCCTGGCTGAGGCTGGACATGATGCTGATCAGCAATTCTCCCTTGCTGTCGAAAGTCCAGATGTTCTCCTTCTCGAAGAAAACCTCGGTGCCATGCTCCTTCAGCGCCCGAATGTTGGAAAGGCTGTCCACAGTGTTCCGGGCAAACCTGCTCACGCTCTTTGTCACGATCAGATCGATGCGTCCGGCCAGCGCGTCAGAAATCATCTGCTGGAACCCTTTTCGTTTGGTGGTGGAGGTTCCGCTCACGCCGTCGTCGGTATACACGGAAACAAACTCCCAGTCAGCCCGTGACTTGATGTAGTTGGTGTAGTAATCCACCTGCGCCTCATAGGAATTCTGCTGATCCTCGTTCCCCGTGCTGACGCGGGCGTACCCGGCCACCCTCCGCTTCTTTTGCGCCGACAGCGGAGCGGCGGTGTGCAGCGCGAGCGTCGCCGGTATCGTCCTTACGTTTTTTGCCATTGTGCTTTCCTCCCATCGGTAAAATGGTACTCCATGCTGCCGTCCGGCTGGACTGTGATCCTTTCAACCTGAGCCTTGAAACCTTCATCGTTCAGTTCTTCGGCCCCCATCATGTACGCGCTGATGCGCCGCAGATGGGAATCAGGAATGTTTGGGCCATGGTGGGAAGGATCTTGATCCGCTCCCGTCCGTTTCTTTCCGATGCAGTACCAGTAAATCCACTTTTTCGCGCATTTCACCCGGTGGTAGGGTTTCCCGCAGGCGGCGCAGAAAACTTTGTCCTGGAAAGCGTCGGTGACGGTGGTGGTATGGCGGTATCTCGACAAGTGGAGGTTTTCCCATTCCCTGGTCCCGCCGCCCGCCATCGTGAATAGCAGATTGCCGTTCTGCTCGACCGTTATGGTGGCGACCTGCGCCATGAAAATATCTTCCTGAAAGGAAGGAAGCCCAAGAACCTGGGCGCAAATTGCTTCCAGGGTGTCCTCGCTGAAGTTTACGCTGCTGCAATGCATTCCAAGTTCTTTTTTCGCTCTGCATACCCATTGGATATACCGCCGCCCTTTCGATATGCGCGTGTTCCGGCTGAACGGCATCCCGCAGCAGCCGCAGGTGATTTTGCCTGTAAAGCAGTAGGTGGGATTCAGCATGGCGTTTCTCCGCGCCATTTCTGCCTTAACCCTTTCATAAAGCAATTATTATTCAAAGATTGGAAGTGGCATTATGAATCCTGGATTGCTTCTTTCAGTATATCAACCAGCTGAACAATTGAAGGATTTGATTGCGGATTCTTTCGGCAGACAAACAGGATCTCTGTTTCCAGCCCGCTTTCAGCGACTGTTCGGCACCACACATTCTGGACAAGCGGTGCCATGGAACTTGGAAGAAGCGCAAGGCCGATCCCAGACTGCGCCATGGACAGCGCTGTTCTGGCATCGTCACAAACGGCCTGAATGGAAGGGAATACACCCCGTTCGTGAAAAGCGTTTTGAATAAATGTTTCATATCTCCGATAAATGATCAGGGGAAAAGCTGATAATTCTTGGATCGTGATCTTCCTGCCATCGTTGAAACCATCTGTGTCTCCAACTGCAATAAAAGGTTCCTTCCGGAGCAGACGGGCATCCAACCCATCCAGGCGGATAGGGCTCCTCAGCAGCGTACAGTCCAGCATTCCTTTCTCAAGCATTTCCCGCAGAGAGAACGAAATACCATCGAACACTTCAAAAACCAGATTCTTTTCCATCTGATGAATCTTTGTCAGAACAGGAATCAGAAGAGGTGATGTTGTAGGTGTTACGCCGATACGCAATGTTTTTTTCGTTCCTTCCTCTGACACCTCTCTGGAGACAGCGCTCTCCAGTGACAACATAGTTTCAGCACGCTCATAAAGCAGCTTTCCGGCAGATGTCAGTTCGATATTCTTCTTTCCCCGGTGAAAGAGCGTCACGCCAAGTTCCTGTTCCAACATTTTCATATGGTAGCTCAATGGTGGCTGAGACAGATTCATTCGCCTTGCTGCTTCGCTGATGCTCCCCGCATCAACCACTTCCCGGAACATACGCAGCTGCCGGATCTCCATCGCATTTTCACCTCCAGAATTATTCCATATAAATATACTATAGTTAATCAATAAAATCAATATTTTACATATAGATTGCTCTTTGGTATAATGCAAGTGAAAGGAGCGGTAGATAAGCCGGAAACGCCGGAACAGTGCTGAGAATTCAATGTATCGCTGCTTTTCTACAGAGTATTTGTTCAGGTAAGGGAGGAAACGAAAATGAAAAAGAATCTTGAATTCGCTGTAATGAACTTCTTCGAAATCATTGTGCTGGTCGGACTGCTCGATCTGCTTGCCGCCCGCTTCAGCTTTGACGTCTTCACACAGACTATCGGCAGGCCAGGCCACATCACCTTTGTCATCGTATTGGGACTGATTCTGGCTGTCGGCGCTTTTGTCCAGCCTCACAGTAAAGAGCAGAATGCCTGACGGTGTCTGCCATCATTCATCAACATGGCCGGGATGCTTTCCCGGTCATGTTTGATTCTGATCAATTGTAGCCACCAGGCATCAGATACCTTAGTATAATTTCCTGAAGCCTTAAAACAATTTGGAAAATAGATAAGAACTGCAACCCTCAAATCCCGTTTTTTACAAGAGCGGAATACCAGTGATAGTGTACCATATTTCGCTTTTTTTCAACATCATCATTCCTTGAGCAGCTCGCAGTCATAGGTGGCGCTGAAGAGCACGTCCCTGGTGGTCAGCACAATGCTTTTCATGCCGGTGTGGGCGGCGTTCCACAGCGCGTCCGCCGTGCTGTCAGCGGATTTGCGCTTCCACTGAAACCGGGAAGCGGGCAGGCTGGCTGTCACGTTCTGGCTCCCATGCCATACACGGGCAGTCAGCGTGGTATTCTGAATGTCTTCCGACAGGATATCCGATGTGGAAATGATCTCGATCCGGAAGCCTACCAGGTCGTCCATATCCGAATAGACCCGCTCCACCCGCTGATTGATTCCGGTATTGCTGGACAGGTCGAGAGTCTGCCCGAAATCAGAGGACACATGGCTGGTGGTAATGGCACCGGCCTTGATATTGGAGCCTTCGATGGTTGCGGCAGCAATCTTGTCGCCTGTGATCGTCCCGGAAAGAATCTCATTCGCTGTAATCGTCGCGGCGGCAATCTGCTCCGCTGTCACCGACCGGGCCACCAGTACTGTGCCACTCAGCTGCTGCCGGTACTTTTCCTGCTTCAATTCCTGAACGGAGAGACCGGAAGCCTGAGCGTTGATCTCATAGATCAGGCCGTCGTCCCCTCGGATGATCAGGCGTTCTGTCGCCAGGGTACCGGAGGTGATGACGTCCGCGTTCAGGGATACCACTTTCGCGTCCGTGATACTGGCGTCCGCGATTTGGGCCGTCCCAACCGCGCCGTTAGCTATCAAGGCGGCGGTAATGGCACCCAAGGCGATCTGCGCTGTGTCTATGTATTCCGCGGACTTGGCTGTTTCAGCAGGGCGCCGCAAATCATCACGGATGACGACTATAAATCCAGGCAGCTATCCGCCTTTGAATCTGACATTCGCATCTTCGTATATAACATCGACAAGTTCAACAAGGAAGACGCCAATATGAAAAAAGTCAATGAGATCATTGGCGATTCTTTCTATCAATACCTTTCTTCGCTGCCCGATTTGGTGCTCATCATGGATGAATCGCACCACTATCGGGCGGAGCGCGGCGCTGCCGCCCTGAATGAACTGCATCCGTTGTTGGGACTGGAGCTTACAGCTACACCGCTTGTTACAAAAGGCAGTAAGCAGGAGCCGTTCAAGAATGTTGTATATGAGTATCCGCTCTCAAAAGCAATTGAAGATGGTTATACCCGCACACCCTTTGCTGTGACTCGTACCGATATAGATTTTTATAATTTCGGCGACGAGCAGTTGGATAAGATGATGCTGACGGATGGCATTGCCTGCCATGAACGAACAAAGACAAAGCTGGAGGTTTATGCCGCTAATCACGGAAAACCTGTCGTAAAGCCCTTTATGCTGGTGGTTTGCAAAGATACCGATCACGCCGTGTGGGTGGAAAACTACATACGCTCCGATGAATTCCGGGAAGGCGCGTACCGGGAGAAAACGATTATCGTTCATTCCAAGCAAAAGGGGTCTGAGACGGAAGCCAATACCCGGCTGCTGCTTGGTGTGGAGAACCCGGGGAATCCGGTGGAGATTGTTATTCACGTCAATATGCTCAAAGAGGGCTGGGACGTCAATAATCTATACACAATCGTCCCACTCCGTACTGCGGCATCCAAAATACTGCGCGAACAAATGGTAGGCCGAGGACTGCGTTTGCCTTATGGTGAACGTACCAATGATCCGGATGTGGATGCGGTCATGCTCACGGCCCATGATAAATTTCAAGATATTCTCGACGAGGCTCAGCGGGGCGATTCCATTTTTAAAGCTGGAAATGTTATTAAAGCTGAAGACATAGTACCCGAGCAGATTTCTTTTACACAGTTATCGATTCCCCAGCCGCCAGGCGAAATGCGTGATGGCGCGTATGCCTATACCAATATTCCTCGCTCTGAACAGACCGATGCTGTGATTGACAGAGCAAGTGATATGATCCAGCAAGAAGTATCCCGGACAATACAGAATACGCCGGAACATACGGTTACACCTCAGGCTGCACAACGAATTGCGGAGACTGTTGCCGCGCAGATTTCTGAAAACAGGGATTTGGGAGATATTTTTCGAGAAAATGAAATGCCGCTTACCGCATGGCTACTGTATCAGACAGAACAAGCGCATGTGGCGGCTAAAGCGAAATTCATCCCGATCCCGCGTATCAAAATCACTGACACCGGTGTAGAGGAATATGTTTTTCTGGATTTTGACCTCGATCTGGCTGATTTCACGCACATTCCGATTCGCAATGAGCTTCTTATACAAAATTTGGAGGACATGAATGATCGAAAGCGCATCAAGGGAGATGCGATTGATTTTGAGGGATACAACCCGAAAAAGGTCATTGTAGAGGAACTGCGCAAAAAGCCGGAGATCGATTACGAAAAATGCTCTGCCCTTTTGTTCAAACTGATCACGCAGCTTTGTGATCATTACGTTGCCCAACATGGAGAAAACGGCATGCGCAACATCGTGATGATGTATAAGCGCGATATTGGAAACAAGATTTATGCACAAATGCTCCATCACTTCTATTGCAAGAATGGATTCCTTCAGGAAGAAGTCATTGGAACACGCAGTTACAATCTACAACAATCCTATAGCTACAAAGAAAAAGTTGGTTTGTATTCCTTCCAGCGCAGTACTGTTCACATACAGGATGTAACCGTTCCCGATCACATGGCTGGCGTCGCCATCAAAAGAGGAAACGTAGGTATCCGCTGTCAGTGTCCAGGTACTGGTATCGTCCAGGATGACGGATACTGTGCCTACTTCCGTGGAAACCTGCGTTCCCTTTGCATTGGTGATCTCGCCGCTGAAGGTTCCTTCAAACGCGGAACCGTTGGAAAGGGTCAGGGTCAGGGTGGAATTATCGCCCACCAGGATCGTGCCGTTCAGCTCCTGCGCGTCCGCGATCAGCTTCGCCGTGTTGGAAGCGCCGCTCCAGCCATCGTCACACACGGACAGCAGGATGTTGCTTCCCTCGTTGACTAAAGTCACGCCGCTCAGGGTGATCACCGCGTGGGTGTTGGTCACATGGAACATATGACCGTTCAGGCTGGTCAGGCTGCCGCCTGTCATGGTGAAGGCGGAGGTGCCGCTGTCCGCGTCGCCGGACATGGACTGGTAGATCATGATGGTGTCATAGAAGGTTGCGTTGCCGTTGCACTGGGTGTTGTTGGCGGTCATATCGCAGTTTTCCAGGGCGATGGAGTTCATGCCCTCGATGCACACGCCCTCGGAAAGATTGGATACCAGCGTGGCATTCTTCACGGTAATGTCAGCGGTGGAATAAATGGCGGGAGAACCAAGACCGTTAGAGGTGTAGGTGCCCCCATCTACCACGACTGTACCGCCTCCCCGGTCGGTGCGGATTGGCGCGGAGGAGCCACCGCTGGTGGTAACGGTCAGGTTGCTGGCGTAGGTGATCCCGCCACCCGTGGTCATGATGCCGCCGGAACCCTGGCCGGTGGTGGTGATGGTAGTATCGGAAATATACACGGTGGTGCCGTCTCCGTCCGCGCCGTTGGACGCCCCGTTGCCGCCATAGCAGAAGACGCCATTCGCCCCGGAAGCGGAGGATTCGATGGTGCCGCCCGTGATGGTGGTGGTGGAGCCGCCCATGACCAGCACCGCCGCGTTCAGGCCATAGAAGTTGCAGTTGTCCCCGCCATTGGAATCGCCCGTCTTGGTAACGGTGGGATTGGTGATCGTCACCTCATCTGCGGTATTGACGATCAACGCGCTTTCATCCACGGTTTCGGAAGCATAGGTTTGATCTTCCTGGGTGTCCGCAGAGGTGATTTCTGTCGCGGCAGTATATTCAAAGGAAGACGTGCTGCCGCCGGGAGGGGTGCCACCGCCAAACCCGCCATTCCCGTCGGGAGGCGTGCCCATTTCCCCGCTGGGCGGATCGCCGGGAGGATTGCCGCCGGGGCCTTCCGCCAATGCGCCGAAGGGCAGGGAAACGGCCAACAACAGGGCCAGGAGCAGAGAAACTATGCGATGCTTTTTCATGGGGATACCTCCTTTTTTGATTCTGGTTGAGGAATGTTTACAACATGGCCTCGCCGTCCACATACAGGTGATAGCCGTTGCTTTCGATCTGATCCAAGTTGCCCTCCAACGAAGTAATGTAGCTGTCGCCGGTGAGGGCCCAGGTGCTGCTTTCGTCCAGCGTCACGGCCACTTTTCCCGCCGCGCCGTTTTCGTTGATCGCGCCGGTATAGGCGGAACTGCGCAGGTTCATTTCCAGCGAGGAAATCTCGTCCACGGTGATGACGCCTTCCAGGGTTTGATCCTGGGCGTTCAGCACGCAGTCCCCGCCGTTGCGCCCGTCCTTGCCCCAGCGTCCGGTGGAAACGATCAAAAGCGTCCTATCCTCCGAAAGGTTCAGCGCGGCACCATTCAGGTTGATGACGCTGTCAGTGTTGGTGCAGTAAAACATGGCGCCGCTTAAGCAGGTCATTTCCCCGCCCGTCATGGTGAACACGCTGGTGCCCACGCTGGCGTCGCCGGAGGCGCTCTGATAGAGGAGCACGTTAGCCCGGACGCTGCCTTCCTTGGTGGACTGGCCATTGCCGGAAAGGATCACGTTTTCCAGGGTGACGGTATTCTTCCCTTCGATGATCACGGCCCGGGACTGCTCAGAAACACAGAGGGCGTTTTTCACCGTAATATCCGCTGTGGAGTAAATAGCGGGGCAGCCGTTTTTGCCGGTGGAGGTGTAACTGCCCCCATCCAAGATCATCGTGCCGCCGCCCCGGTCGGAGCGGATGGCAGCTTTGCTGGCGCTGGTTACGGTCAAATTGCTGCCAATCAGGGTGCCTCCCCCCGCCACTTGCACGCCACCTGCGCCGCCGCCCGTGACGGTAACGGCGCAGTCAGAAATGTAGATCATGCCGTGATCGTAGGCGAACACGCCGGTGGCGTTTTGCGCCGTGGCCTCAATGACCGAATCGGTGACGGTCAGCACGGCGCTGTCATACACCCGGATCGCGGAATTGACGCCCCGAAAGCTGGCCGCGTCCGCGCTGGAGGCATTGCCGCCCGTCTTTTGTACTGTCACACCGGACAGCGTCACCTGCTCCGTGCCGGATACGTCCACGGCGCTTTCGTCGTCTTGTGTAGCGGTATAAACGACGGTTTCCGCCAATGCGCCGCAGGACAGGAGGAGCATAACACCTGCCATCAGGATAGAAAGAATCTTCTTCATGATAATCTCTCCCTTTTTGTTGGGATCTGTGATCAGTGTGCGGAAGGGATGAAACAGCCTCCCTCACATCTGACAAGGTCATTGTAAGGGAGGTTGATTGAAAATACATTGAAGATTTCTTTATTTTTTGATCGGGATGGAGGCTGTGAATCGCACCTTTCCGCCTTGGCAGGAAACATCAATGCTGCCGCCATGCTTTGCAACAACTGCCTTTGCGATGGAAAGGCCCAGGCCGTAATGCTGACCTTCGCTGTTCCGGGCCTCATCCACCCGGTAGAACCGGTCGAAGAGATGCGCCAGTTTTTCCGGCGAAATTTCGTCGCCCTCGTTGACAACCATCAGGACGGCCTGATGTCCCTGCCGTTTCAGCGTCAGTTCGATTTTGCTGCCTGTGGAGTGCCGAATGGCGTTGTCCATCAGGATGGATGTGAGCTGGGTTAGCTGCGTCCGATTCCCCGTCAGCAGGAGCCCTTCTTCAATATCGCTTTGGATTTCTTTCCCCTGGTCGAAGGCCAGGTTTTCAAAGGCCAGCGTTTCCCCGGTCACGATGCGCGAATAATCGATTTCTTCCATGAGCACGTCCGCGTTTTCCGCGCGGGACAAATCCAGAAGCTGCGTGACCAGCCCGCCCATGCGCTCGTTTTCATACTGGATGTTGGCCAGCCATTCGTTTTCGCCGATCTCTCTGGACAGCATTTCGGCGTTGGTGTCGATCACGGCCACGGGCGTTTTCAGTTCGTGGCTTGCGTCTGAGACAAACTGCCTTTGCTGCCGGTCGTTTTCTTCCAGCGGCCGGATGATCCGTTTGGAGAGAAACAGAGAGATGAAGAATAAGACGACAATCGCGGCTCCGCCGACGATCAGCACATTGCGCAGCAGCGTCTGCATGCTGCCTTCGGTGACTGTATTATCCATGAACGCCACCAGCGTATATTCCGGCCTGGCAGACACCAGATAGGTCAGATGCCCGATTCTGCCGGAAGAGCGATTTCCGGCCAGGATCTCCCTGGCGATGCCGATCAGGTCCTCCTCGCTGTACACCGTTCTTTCGCCATTATCAACCGAAAGAACCGATCCATCTTCCGCAAGCGCCACCGAATAGAAGGTAGAAAGTTGATAATCCGGCCCGCCATCCAGCGGAGGTTTTTCAAGCGGTGGTTCCTGTCCCGGATCATCCGACGAAGGCTTTTCCGGGGGCGTTTCCATTCCCGGGTCATCGGAGGAAGGCTTCTCCGGAGGCGGCTCCATTCCCGGGTCATCCGACGAGGGTTTTCCCGGCGGTTCCTGTCCCTGGGCTGGATCATCCTGTCTCTCCGGCTGGTTTTCCAGGGCATAGAGCGCCACGTAACGCTCCAGCATATCCGCGTTTTTCTGCTGGATTTCCCGGTAGCTTGCCAGCAGGATCACGGACAGCGTCACTACGAACAGCAGGATCAGCGACCCCATGATGGACAGGATGATTTTCCTTCTGGATCGGTTAAACATCTTTCTCCCTCAATTCATAGCCCAGCCCGCGGATCGCCTTGATCTCCACCTTTGACCCGACGAAAACCAGCTTTTTCCGCGTGAAGGACATATAGACCTCCACGTTGTTGTATTCGGCCTCGTTCTCAAAGCCCCAGATTTTCATGGCCAGCTGTTCCCGGGTCATGATCTGGCCCTGGTTACTGAGCATATATTCCAGGATGCGCAGTTCCTTTTCACCCAGCCGCACGCTTTGCCCGGTTGTCTCGCAAGTCAGGGTAGCGGTAGAGGTATTCAAAGACAAATCGCCGTAACGCAGGCTTCCGTCCTGAAAGCTGGCGCTGCGTCGCCCCAGAGCCCGCAGCCGGGCCAGCAGTTCTTTTGTCTGAAAGGGCTTCGTCAGATAATCGTCCGCGCCGCTGTCCAGGCCGGTGATTTTATCGTCCAGCTGGCTCTTTGCCGTCAGCATCAGGATTGGCGTTTTGACGCCGCTGCTCCTTGCCTGCCGGGCGACCTCAAAGCCGTTCATTTCCGGCATCATCACGTCCAGCACCGCCATGTCGTACACGCTGCTTTCCAGCGCCGTCAGCGCGGACGCCCCGTCCGCCACGTGATCCACGTCGTATTTTTCCTGCCTGAGCATGGCGACCAGGGCCGCAGCCATGCGTTTTTCATCTTCGGCCAGGAGGATTCGCATTCTATCACCGCCTTCCACAGGGATCATACGGCTGAAAAATTGAAAAAAGATTGAACGAATGATTCTCGACCCTGCATGGCTTGTAAAATGCTCAGGGCATAGGTTCCCATATTTTTACGTCTTATCCGATCTTCTCCACAAAATCTGTCATGAAATCGGAAATGTGGATCTGCTGCGGGCAAACCTGCTCACAGCTTTGGCAATGCAGGCAGGAAACGGGACGCTTTTCTTCGGGAATCGCCATCAGGGCCATAGGCGCGATAAAGGCCATGCCGCCATCCTCCACGGTCAGCAGATGTTCGTTATACAGAGCGATCAACCGGGGAATATCCAGCCCCTGGGGGCAATGGCTGACGCAGTAATGACAGGCGGTGCAGGGGATGGATTTCCGCGCCATCATTTTTTCCGCAATCCCGGAAAGGGCATCGCTTTCCGCTTCCGTCAGGGGCTTATCCTTTTCAAAGGTCGCGATATTGGCTTTCAGCTGCTCCATGCTGGACATGCCGGAGAGGATCATGGTCACGCCGGGAATGGATTGCAGGAAGCGGAACGCCCAGGCCGGGATTTCTTCGTAGGGCCGGAGCGCTTTCAGCGTTTCTTCGCTTGCCGCGTCCAGCTTGGCCAACTTGCCGCCCCGCAGGGGCTCCATCACCCAAATGGGGATGTTCCATTCATTCAGCAGGGCTACTTTTTCTTTCCCGTGTTGGAACTCCCAATCCAAATAATTCAACTGAATCTGGCAAAACTCCATATGGTTCCCGTAAGCGTCCAGGAAGCGACGCAGCACGTCCATTTCTCCGTGACAGGAGAAGCCCAGGTGCCGAATGCGGCCGTTCTTCTTCTGCTCCAGCAAATAATCCAGGATGCCGAACTTCGGGTCAAGATACTCGTTGATGTTCATCTCGCACACGTTGTGGAACAGGTAGAAATCAAAGTATTCCATGCCGGTCTTTTTGAGCTGCTCCTCAAAGATTTCCCGTACCTTCGGCATGTTGCGCACGTCATAGCCGGGGAATTTGGTGGCGATGCAATAGCTGTCCCGGGGATACCGCCGCAGCGCTTCGCCCATGACGATTTCGGAGTTGCCGCCATGATAGCCCCAGGCCGTGTCATAATAGTTAATGCCTTTCGACATGGCCTCATCCACCATGCGGAAGGCTGCTTCCCGGTCGATCCTGTTGTCGTCGCCGCCCAGAACAGGCAGCCGCATGGCCCCGAACCCCAGGGCGGACAGCTTCAAATTCTGGAAATTTCTTGTAATCATGACGATCCTCCTATTCTTCTGTCCAGATTTCTTTCGCCAGCCGGAACACTGCCCAACCCTTGGGCCAGCCGCAGTACATGGTGGCGTGGGTGATGATAGCCGCGATTTCCGCTTTGGTAACACCGCTGTTTTTCGCGTTCATCAGGTGATATTTGAGGGAGGCATCCATGATCCCGGAGGCCATCAGGGAAACCACGGTGACGATGCACTTGGTTTTGAGGTCGATGGCCTCTTCGTTCCAGACCTCCCCGAACAGCACATCGTCGTTGAGGTGCGCGAACATGGGAGCAAAGTCGCCCAGTTGGTCGCGGCCTGCCGTTTGCTTGATTTTTCCGCTCATGATGGTTCCCTTCCTTTATTCTTTTAGTGACAGAACGACCGTCACATCGCCTTCTCCCAGGATCGCTTTCAGCTCCGCCTGTGTCACATCGCTGATTTTTCCCAGCCTTGTGAAGTCCCAGCTATTGTGATCGTAGTAAATCACGAACCGATGCCCCAGATACAGGATCAGATCGCCTGCCTCGGTTGAAATATCCTCATCGTTGGCGGGCAGGGTGATTGGCAATTCACCCACCTTTTCAAAATTGCCGTAGTCGTGCATATCAATGGTCACATCCCCCTGCCGGAGCAGATCCACAAGGGCTGCGGTG
>JAFZOG010000025.1 GCA_017550745.1 Clostridia bacterium
CGGGGGGATCGTCATGTCTGTGTTAACCTTTAACGATGTACTGGAAACCACGCGGATGATCACCCACCAGAATCTGGATGTGCGTACCATCACCATGGGCATCAGCCTGCGGGACTGCGGGCATCCGGATGTGAAAGTCTGTGCAGATAAGATTTATGACAAGATTACGAAAAAAGCGGAGAAGCTGGTGCAGACCGGTGAGGATATTGAATCGGACCTGGGTGTGCCTATTATCAACAAACGTATTTCCGTAACGCCGATTTCCATGGTAGGGGAAAGCTGCGATACCAACGATTATGTGCCCCTGGCCAAAGCGTTGGACAAGGCGGCTCATGAAGTGGGTGTAAACTTTATCGGCGGTTTCAGCGCTTTGGTGGATAAAGGATATACCAAAGGGGACCGTAACCTCATCGCTTCCATTCCGGAAGCCCTGGCGGCAACGGAAGTGGTCTGCTCTTCTGTCAATGTGGGTTCTACAAAAGCCGGCATCAACATGGATGCGGTGGCAGAGATGGGGCGCGTCGTAAAAGCCACAGCCGAAAAGACGGCGGCCAACGATGCCATCGGCTGCGCGAAACTGGTTGTGTTCTGTAACGCGGTGAACGATAACCCGTTTATGGCCGGCGCCTTCCACGGCGTAACGGAACCGGAATCGGTGGTCAGCGTCGGCGTCAGCGGACCCGGCGTGGTGAAACATGCTCTGGAAGCGGTCCGGGGGCAGGACATCGGCGCGGTAGCGGAGACCATTAAACGCACCGCCTTCAAGATCACCCGGGTTGGCCAGCTGGTGGCCCAGGAAGCTGCGAAACGCCTTAACACACAGTTTGGCATTATTGATTTGTCTCTGGCGCCGACGCCGGCAGTGGGCGATTCGGTAGCGCATATTTTGGAAGAAATCGGTCTGGAAAGCTGCGGCGGCCCGGGTACTACGGCCACTCTGGCCATGCTGAACGATGCGGTGAAGAAGGGCGGCCTGATGGCCTCCAGCTATGTAGGCGGCCTGTCCGGCGCATTTATCCCCGTCAGTGAAGACGCGGGCATGATCGCCGCAGTGGAGCGGGGCAGCCTGAGCCTGGAAAAACTGGAAGCCATGACCTGCGTCTGCTCGGTGGGCCTGGATATGATCGCCATTCCCGGCGACACCACGGCAGAAACGATTGCCGCCATCATTGCGGACGAATCCGCCATCGGCATGATCAACAACAAGACTACGGCGGTGCGTGTCATCCCGGTTCCCGGCAAGGGTGTGGGCGACAATGTCGAGTTCGGCGGCCTGCTGGGCCATGCGCCTATCATGGCAGTCAGCAAGTATAAAGCGGACACCTTCATCGCCCGGGGCGGACGCATTCCGGCGCCGGTGCGGAGCCTGACCAACTGATTCCGCTTTTTGCGTGACAACGCATCATTTCCATTAAATTTGAAAACAGCCTTTGGTTTGTTCCGAAGGCTGTTTTTTGCAAAGGATAAAGCTGATACCAAGTATTTGAACGTAAACGGATAGCAGCATCGCCCGGAATTTGTAAAGAGGAACAAACCATGCGTAAAAAGGACAAACAGGAAATCATCGCTGCGCTGGAAAAGCGCTACAACGGAATCGGAACTGCGTTGCATTATAATTCGCCTTTTGAATTGCTGTGCGCGGTGATTATGTCAGCGCAATGTACGGACGAACGGGTCAACAAGATCACAGCCCGCATCTTCCCCCGGCTGAACACGCCGGAAAAGATGGGAGCGCTGACCCAGGAGCAGTTGGAAGCGGAAATTAAAGACTGCGGCCTGTATCGCGCCAAAGCCAAAAACCTGCTGGGCATGTGCCATATGCTGACGGAAGAATTCGGC